>DASUAS010000377.1:0-3084 GCA_035763625.1 Acidimicrobiia bacterium | reverse complement strand
ACTCCTGCACGCGGCCGACGATCTCTTCGTAGAGCTCGCGGCGCAGCCCGCTCAGGTGGGCGAGCGCCTCGCGGGTGTACACGTTCTCGGCCTCGAGGTACTCCAGCACGTCGGGGTCGTCGCGGTCGCGCAACCAGAACCACGGATCGATCCGCACGTCGTTCTCGTGCACCAGCCGCGTCGGTCGGGCCGGCGCAACCGGAGGTGCAAGCTCGGGCACGGCGGGATTCTGGCGCAGAATCGCGGGGAGTCCACGAATCCGGTCCGGGCGGTGTGACATGCGACGGTAGCGTGGAGCGCCCATGGAACCCGCGACCGTGACCCCGATCGCCGCCACCGAGGCCGAGCTCGCGGGCGTGAAGTACGACGCCAACGGTCTGGTCGGCGCCATCGTCCAGGAGGACGGCACCGGACAGGTCCTGATGTTCGCGTGGATGAACGAGGCCGCGTTGCGACGGACGCTCGAGACCGGGCGCATGTGGTACTGGAGCCGGAGCCGCCAGGAGTACTGGTGCAAGGGCGAGACGTCGGGCGACCGCCAGTACGTGCGGGAGGCGTTCTACGACTGCGACGTCGACGCGCTGCTGTTCGTGGTCGAGCAGGAGGGCCGGGGCGCGTGCCACACCGGTGAGCGCAGCTGCTTCTTCCGTGCGTTCGGGGGCGGGGCCACTCCCGGCCCCGTCTGACGTCCGGTGAAGCGCCGGTGAGCGCCGCGGGGCTGTCGCGCGACGAGTTCGTCGCGCTCGCGCGTGACCACACCGTCGTGCCGGTGTGGCGAGAGGTGCTGGCCGACCTCGAGACGCCGGTCTCCGCGTTCGTGAAGCTGGCCGGCGCCGCGGAGGACGATCCGGCGGCGTTCCTCCTCGAGTCGGTCGAGCACGCCGAGCGCTGGGGGCGGTTCTCGTTCCTCGGCCGCGACCCCGCGCTCACGCTCGTGGCACGCGGTCGCTCGGTGGAGTTCGAGGGCACCCCACCTCCGGGCGTCCCGTCCGACCAGGGGGCGCTGGCGGCGTTGGAGGCGCTGCTCGGTGCGTACCGCGCGCCGGTCATCGCCGACCTGCCGCCCTTCCACGGCGGCGTCGTGGGCTACCTCGGCTACGACGTCGTCCGAGAGATCGAACGACTGCCGAACGTCCCGAACGACACGTCGGGCATGCCCGACGCGGTGATGTCGGTCACCGGGCACGTCACCGCGTTCGATCACTTCCGCCAGCGGCTCTACCTGATCGAGAACGTGTTCCTCGACGACGGGGTGGACGATGCCGCGGCCTCCGACGCGTACGACGCCGCGTGCGCACGCCTCGACTCGCGCGTCGACGAGCTGGCCCGCCCGCTGCCGTACGTGCCGTCACCGCCGCCAGCCGGAGATCTCACCGAACTGCCCGCGTACACGTCGACGATGCCGGGCGACGTGTACCACGCGGCGGTGGAGGCGGCGCGGGAGCACATCCTCGCCGGCGACATCTTCCAGGTCGTGCTCGCCCAGCGCTTCGACCTCGACGGCCACCACGACCCGTTCGACGTGTACCGGGTGCTGCGGCAGGTCAACCCGTCGCCGTACATGTACTACGTGCGCCATCCCGAGGCGACGCTCGTCGGTTCGTCGCCCGAGCCCATGGTCCAGCTGCTCGACGGTCGCGTCATCAGCCGGCCGATCGCGGGCACCCGCCGCCGCGGTCGCACCGAGGCCGACGACCGGCGCATGGCGGCCGAGCTCTCCGAGCACCCGAAGGAGCGGGCCGAGCACGTCATGCTGGTCGACCTCGCCCGCAACGACGTCGGGCGCGTGGTCACGTTCGGCACCGAGCAGATGGAAGAGCTGATGGTGCTCGAGCGTTACTCCCATGTGATGCACCTCACGAGCCAGGTCGCCGGAGACCTCCGCGTCGGCGCCAACGCGGTCGACGTGCTGCGCGCCACGTTCCCGGCAGGGACGGTGAGCGGTGCCCCCAAGGTGCGGGCGATGGAGATCATCGACGCGCTCGAGCCGACGAAGCGCGGTGCCTACGCGGGTGTGGTCGGCTACCTCGACTTCTCCGGCAACCTCGACACCGCGATCGCGATCCGCACGATGATCTGGCGCGACGGCCACGCGAGCGTGCAGGCCGGCGCGGGCATCGTGGCCGATTCGATTCCTGCCGACGAGGATCTCGAGTGCCACAACAAGGCCCGCGCGCTGCTCACCGCGGCGGCGGCGGCGCGGTCGCTCGCGCCCCTGGGCGACGCCGGAGGGGCGTCGTGAGCCTGCTCGACGACCTCGCCGCGCTGCGCGAGCAGCGCGCGTGGGTCGATCGCTCCGACCGCGGGTTCGTGACCGTCACCGGACCCGACACGTACTCGTTCCTCCAGGCGCTGGTGTCGGCCGACCTCGACCCACTGCGCGACGGTGACGCGGTGCACAGCCTGCTCCTCGCGCCCCAGGGCAAGCTCGACGTCGACTTCCGCCTGCTGCGAGTGAGTGGACAAGAGGCGTGGCTCGACTGCGCGCCCGGGTTCGGCCCGCAGCTGGCGGCGTCGCTCACGCGCTTCCGCATCCGGGTGCAGGCCGAGATCGTCGACCGCGGCGACGAGCTCGGCATGCTGTCGCGCGTGGGCGACGACGACGGCACGGTCGTGCCCGACGGTGTGCACCGGATCGCCACCGCCTGGGGGTTCGACCTCGTCGGCCCCCGTGTCGCGCTCCCAACGGTGTCGCCGCTCGTCGACCCCACGGCGTACGAGGCGTGGCGCATCGAGCAGGCGATCCCGGTGCAACCCGACGACGTCGACGACGCCACCATCCCGCAGGAGGCGTTCCTCGAGCAGGACGCGGTGTCGTTCACCAAGGGCTGCTTCATCGGCCAGGAGCTGGTGTGCCGCATCGACAGCCGGGGCCACGTCAACCGGTTCCTGCGCCGCGTCGCCGACATCGAGGGTGACTGGCCTCCGGTCGGTGCCGACATCGTCGTCGACGGCAAGGTGGTGGGTGCACTCACCAGCGTCGCGCCCGCCGAGCTCCCCACCGGCGCCCTGGGCTACGTGCGCCGCGAGGTGGAGCCGCCGTCGGCGGTGGAACTGCGGTGGGACGGCGGCGCCGCCCGCGCC
>DASUAS010000376.1:0-3382 GCA_035763625.1 Acidimicrobiia bacterium | reverse complement strand
GTCGACGGCGACGACGCGCGCCGCGTGCCGGTGCGGCGAGCCGCGACGCTGGCCGTCGGGCTCGTGGGCGGCACCGTCGTCGGCATGACCTCAGTGGGCTCCGGATCGCTGATGATCGTGGCCCTCATGTTGCTCTACCCGACGCTGTCGTCGCGCGAGCTGGTGGGCACCGATCTCGTACAGGCGGTGCCGCTCGTTCTCGCGGCCGCCCTCGGCCACGTGCTGTGGGGTGAGTTCGAGCTCGGGCTCACCACGTCGTTGCTCGTCGGCAGCATCCCCGGCGTGATCATCGGCGCGCAGATCTCGTCGCGGGCGCCGGACCACTTCATCCGACCGGTCCTGGTGCTCGTGCTCGCGCTCACCGGCCTCAAGCTGCTCGGCGTCGCGAACGGGGTGCTTCTCGCAGTCCTCGTGCTCTCGATCGTGGCGGGCGGGATGACGTGGTTCGTCACGCGGCGACGCGCTCACGCGCGGCTCGCAGGGACGGCGGCGGCGGCGTCACCGCGTTGAACACGCGGCTCAGCGCGAACACCGCGGTGCGCACCGGTACTGCCGCGGGCGGGAACCACGGGATGCGGTAGAGCCGGCGTGCGTACGATGGGAGGATCGCGATGGCGGCGGTCGTGGGGATCGCCCACAACGGTCGGTACCGCAGATCCATCGGCGGGAACATCACGATGCGCAGACCTTCGAACGCCGCCGGCGTGGCCTGCAACCCACGCACCGAGCGGAGGTAGTCGCGCAGCTCGCCCTCCGTGCGCGGCGCGCGGCCCGCGGGCAGCTCGACCATCTCGGCGACCCGCGCCATCTCCGCCACGTAGCGGTTGCCGTCGGCCGCGGTGACGCGCCCGGCATACGTGCGGTACGTGAGCAGGAACGACTCGACCTCGACCGCGTGGATCCACAACAGCAGGTCGGGATCGCGTGCGTCGTACGCCTCACCGGTGATCGGGTCGACACCGTGGATGTGGGCGTGGACGCCACGCACACGCGCAGCCGCGGCTTCGGCCGCCGTGGTGTCGCCGTAGGTCGTGGCCAGCACGAACTGCGTCGTGCGCTCGAGCCGGCCCCACGGGTCTTCGCGGAACGCGCTGTGCTGGTCGACCGCCGCCATCGCCCGCGGTTCCAACGCCTGCACGAGGAGCGCGCGCAGACCGCCGACGAGCATCACCGGGTCGGCGTGGATGCGCCAGACGACGCTGTCGGGCCCGAAGATCCCTGCGTCGCCGCTCATGACGCCAGGCTACGCGTCGCCATCTACCCTTCGACGGCCTCGATGGTGACCGAGCGCATCACGTCGCCCCGCTGCGTCGCCAGCGCGACGTCCATGCCCTGCACGACGTAGCCGAAGAGGTTGTAGCTCTTGGCCAGGTTGCGAGTGCAGTCGGCAGTGGTGATGAAGAACTGGGAGCCGTTGGTGTTCGGACCCGCGTTGGCCATGGCCAGCGCGCCAAGCGTGTACTCGCCCTGGACCGGTTCGTCGTCCCAGCGGTAGCCGGGACCGCCGCGGCCGGTGCCCTCGGGGTCGCCGCCCTGGATCACGAAGCCCGGCTCGACCCGGTGGAACGTGAGCCCGTCGTAGAAGCCCTGGCGCGACAGCGCGACGAAGTGGTTCACGGAGTTCGGCGCGAGCTTCGGGTCGAGGTCGGCGACGATCTGTCCGCGGTCGGTGGTGATGGTCGCCCGGTAGACCTTGTCGGTGTCGATCTCGAACGCGGGGGGCTGCGCCATGATCACTTCTTCTTCCTCGTCGTGGACGTCGGAGGCACCGTAGTCGACGGTGTTTCGAGCGCCGTCGTGACCTGCGCCAGCAACGAGTGCGCCTGGTTCGTCCACGTTCCGTCGGGCGCTTTGACGATGTAGAGCTGCAGGTCGGCCTGCGACGCGCTGTATTGCTTGATGCCTGCGAGGATCACGCCGCGGTAGAAGTACGCGTCGGCGTACTCGGGATCGTTCTCGATCGCCTTGTCCTCGGCGGCGAGCGACTCGGCCACGGTCTGCTGCTGGCTGCTCTTGTCGGCGATCTGCTCCGAGACCAGGTAGAGCGCGCGCCCGATGAGCGCGTGCGCCTCGGGCCGTGACCCATCGATGGTGATGGCTGCGTCCCACTGCTTGATCGCGGTCGGGAGATCGGCGTTGTTGGCGTAGGCGTCGGCGAGTTGGAGGCGCAGGTCGTAGTCGTTGGGACTCGCGTTGACCTGCTTCTGCAGGTCGTCGATCTTCTGCGCGAGCGCGTGGCCCGTCGCGTTCGTCGTCGACGGTGCGGCCGCGGAGTTGCCGGTCGAGGTCTGTCCGGGCAGGCGCGCGCCGAGCGCGTACGCCAACGACGTGCCGGCGACGAGGGCGAACACGAGCACCGCGGCGACCAGCACGATGCGTCGGCGCGTCTGGTTGCGGGACGTCGGGGCCCGCGGCGGCGTGACGTCGACGCCGTCGCGCAGCGTGCGGATGACCGCGGCGGCGCGGGCGGTGTAGTCGTCGTGCAACTCGGCGTACGACTCGTCGTCGATGCCACCGCTCTCGTGCTCGAGCTCGAGGTCGTCGAGCGACCGCATCAGGAAGTCGCGCTCGTCCTCGAGCTCGCGCCGCCGCCCCTGATCGAGGCGTTCGGGATCGACGCGCTCCCGGTCCTTCGACTGCTCAGCCATCACCGTGCTCCCGCTCGACCAGGCGCTCGTCGGCCTCGGTGGCCTGGAGATGCGGCTGATCGCGGTTGCGCCGGAGCGCCAGCACGATGCCGGTGGCCCCCATCGCGAGCACGACCACCGGCAGGATCCACACCAGCAGGCTCACCCCTGAATCCTGCGGGGCGAGCAGGATCGATTCGCCGTAGGTGTCGACGTACGCCTGCCGGATCTGCTCGTCGCTCTGGCCCGCCTTGATGCGGCGCTTGACGTCGGTCCGGATCGCCCGCGACGTGGGCGCCTGGCTGTCGGCCACCGACAGGCCCTGGCACTCGGGGCACTTCAACTGGGTCTCGAGGTCGTGGGCGCGCGCGGCGGGCGACTGCGACCCGTTCGGCCACAGCACGACGGCCAGCGCGACGACCACGACGAGCGCGAGCGCGATCCACGCGCCCCACCGCTTGATCACCCTGAAGCTCGGGCCGCGGCGAGAAACTGCTCGAGCCCTCGCGTCGTCATCGGGCCGTAGTAAGCGGCCGCGACCGCGCCGCTCGGCGAGATGGCGTAGGTCTCGGGTTGGCCACGGGTGCCGAAGTCGAGCGCAGCCACCGACTCGGGGTCGAGCGCGATCGTCCACCCGACGTCGTGCTTCTTCACGTACGCCTTCACGTCGCCGGTGGTGTCGTCGCGCACGATGCCGACCATGGCGAAGTCGGGATCGTCCTTGTGCTGGGCGTAGAACGACTCCAGTGCGGGCG
>DASUAS010000375.1:0-3816 GCA_035763625.1 Acidimicrobiia bacterium | reverse complement strand
GGCAGCCACGACCTGCTCGAGGTGGTCGCCGACCGGGGGCCGCTCGAGGCCCTGGTCGACGAGGTCGAGGTCGACGCGCCCGAGCTCGCGGCGGAGGCACTGGTGGAGCTGTCGCAGTCGTACTGGGTCGAGTGGCGGATGAAGCGCGCTCGCCAGTGCGCGGAGCGGGCGATGGCGATCGCGGCCGAACACGACGACCACTCCGCGTATGCACGCGCCACCACCACCCTGACGGTGCCGCTCTGGGCGCGCTACGACCTCGAAGCGTCGCTGGCGACGTTGGAGGACGGCGTCGCGCACGCACGCGCGTCACACGACGAGGCGCTGCTCGCCGGCGGTCCGGTGTTCCGCGTACCACTGGTGCTCACGTGGCTCGGTCGCTTCGACGAGGCCGTGGCGCGCGCACTCGAGTGCTCCGACATCGCCGACCGCACGCAGTACCCGCTCGAGCTCGGCCTCCCGCTCGCCGCGCTGACGCAGATCGCGGTGGCGCGGGGCGACTACGACGAAGCCGAGCAGTACGCCCACCGCGCGCTGCTGCTGCAGCGCCTCTCGGGGTACCACTGGGCCGCGGGTCTGTTCCTCCCACCGCTCGTGTGCGCGCACGTCGCTCGCGGTCAGTTCGCGCAGGCGCGCGAGGCGCTCGCCACCTGGGCCGAGACCGCCGACGCGCTGGAGCAGGCCAGCGTCGACCTGTTCTCGCGCTGGGTCACCGCGTGCGAACGGCACCTGGCCGTGCTCGGCGCGCCGTTGCCCGCGCTCCCGCTCGAGCCGATGGTGGGCGGCGATGCGTGGGCCGCGCTCGCGGTCGAGCTCGCGCAGCGAGAGGGCGCCACCGGCGACCTCGCCACCGCCCGCCGGCTCCTCGAGCAGATGGAAGCCCGAGGCGGCGTGCTCATCGGTGGCACCGCGTCGCTGGTGGCCCGTCACCTCGGCGTCGCGCAGGCCCTGCTCGGCGACGAAGCCGGCGCCATCGCCACCTTCGAACGCGCGCTCGACATCGCACGGAGGTTGGGCGCCGAGCCGGAGCTCGCGCGCGTCCAGACCGAGCTCGCGGTGATCCGTCTGCGTCGCGGTGAGCAACGGGAGGCGTTCGCGCTGCTCGACGCCGCCGGCGCCACCTTCCACGGGCTCGACCTCGACGCCGAAGCCGCGCGCGCCGCGCAGCTCAGCGGGTCGTCACCGTCGCCCGCGGTCGATCCGATCGCGCCCAACGCCACGTCGATCCTCCTCTTCACCGACGTGGTCGACTCGACCCGCCTCACCGAAGAGCTCGGCGCCGCGCACTACCGCGCCCGCGCCCGTCAGGCCGAGCGGGCGATCACCGGTGCGATCCTCGCCAACGGCGGCACGCTCGTCACCGGCATCAGCCTGGGCGACGGCTTCATCGGGCTGTTCCCCTCGGTCGCGCAGGCGGTCGACGCGGCGCGGCGCTGCACCACCGACGTGCCCCCCACCGGGCTGCACCTCCACGTGGCCGTGCACCAGGGCGAGCTCATCGTCGACGGCGACCGCATCTACGGGCCCGCGGTCAACATGGCGGCGCGGGTGTGCGGGCTCAGCGGACCCGACGAGATCCTGGTGTCGGAACCGGTGCGGGTCGCGCTCGACGGGCGAGACGGCGTGCGCCTCGTCGACCGCGGCGAGCACGCGCTCAAGGGCATCGCCGCGCCGCAGCGCGTGTACGCGGTCGTCGAGCCCGACGAACGCGACGCGCACGTGGCGTAAGGTCCCGGTTCATGGGGAGCATGCCGAACTGGTTCGCGAAGACCAAGGAGATGGCGGCGTTCGACCGCTACTTCAGCACCCGTGACGTCGACGAGAAGGAGCTGCTCGACCGCTACCAGCGGGCGCTGGCACGCATGCAGGGCGACGACTTCTACAGCAGCGCCGACGCGCTCCAGACCGAGTGGCGCGGTCTGGCCGACCGCTCGCTGCGCATGCGGATGTCGCTCGACGAGCACTTCCGCGGCGACTGGATCCACCACCAGTACCCCGACGACCCGGCGAAGTACGGCAGCCAGGGCGGACGGTTCTGGCCCCAGGTGCCGTCGCAGGACGTCATCGACCGCTTGCGTGCGGGCGTGGTGTTCGCGATCCACAAGGCGATGGGCGACACCGAGCTGGTCAACCTCGGGCTGGCGCAGGAGTACCGCGACCGCCTCTGGAAGGCCGAACGTGAGAACGGCATCGACGTCGACGACGGCATCCGCGGCATCGCGCTGTCGTGGAACTGCGTGGCGCCGGCGGGCGACGACTACTTCGAGGTCGACGCGCTGCGCGGCCCGACCGTGGTCGAGTTCGCCATCGCCACGCCCCGACCGTACGGGCACAGCTCGGTGATGGGGATCGCCGACGACCTGCGCACCGGTCGCATCTCGTTCGCGCCGCCGGGCGGCGGTCAGAGCTTGGAGGACGGTCAGAGCCGGTAGAAGCTGCGCGCGGTGGCGCCGACGATCTGGCGCTGCGATTCGTCGGGGAGGGACTTCACCGCTTCCATGAGCTCCTCGACCACACCCGGGATCTTGGCGTCGGGGTGCGGGTAGTCGGACGCCCAGAGGAGCTTCTCCGCACCCAGGTGCTCGGCGGTGAAGGCGAGCGCGACCTCGTCGGGATCGAAGCTGATCATGCACTGACGGGCGAACACCTCGCTCGGGAGCATCGTCTGGTCGGAGCTGCCGAAGATCTCGAACTGGTGGTCGAAGCGCTGCAACATCGGCACGATCCACCCGCCCGTCCCCTCCAGGAACGCGACCCGCAGCCCCGGGTGCCGTTCGCAGATGCCGCCGAGCACGAAGTAGGCGACGGCCATCTGGAGGTCGAACGCGTTGGTGAGGCCCTGGCGCAGCGCGAGCCCTTGGGTCGGGTCGACCACGCCGTCGGCCAGGCCCAGCAGTCGGCAGCTGTTCGCCATGTCCCCGTGGGGCGACGGGTGCACGCCGATCGGGCAGTCGAGCGCCGCGGCCGCGGCCCAGAACCGGTCGTACACGGGGTCGTTGAGCTTGCGACCGTCGAGGTACGACGCGGGACGGATCATCACCGCCTTCGCGCCGAGGTCGGCGACGGCACGGCGCATCTCGGTGATCGCCGCGTCCGCATCCTGCAGCGGCACCAGCGCGACCGGGAACAGCCGCTCGGGAGCGGCGGCGCAGTAGTCGTGCAGCCAGTTGTTGTAGGCGCGGCACGCGGCGCCGAAGATGTCGGCCTCTTCGATCCAGGTGAGCATCGCGGTCGGGTACAGCACCGCGACGTCGATGCCCTCCGCGTCCATGTCGACGAGGCGCGCGACCGGGTCGTGGCCGCCGGGTCGGCTCATCTTGTGCTTCGACTCGGCTTCCCAGTCGGTGTGCTCCGCGATCTCGTCCCAACTGCTGTCGGAGTCGGGGCCGGCACCGCCGCCGGTGAGGAACTCGGCCGGCATGTCGGGATAGGCGCGCGTGATGCCGGTCGCCTGGACGTAGCCGCCCGCGCCCGACGCGAGCAGCTCACGGAACTCGGGCTCCGCGTACTCGCTCCACACCGTGTCGGGCTCGATCACGTGCCCGTCGGAGTCGATGACCTCGAAGCGCCCTGACTGGCTCGCGGACTGATCGGCCACGGCGATCCCCCTCGTCGGCTCGCCACCACTCTCCAACCTCGTCGGGGGTCACGCAACCGTCAGCTCGGGCCGGCGACTTCCAACCGGTAGCCGCGGCGGGGCACGGTGACCACCGACGCGCCCGCGGCCCCGAGCTTCTTGCGCAGGCGGCCCACGGTGACACCGACCACGTGCTCGTCGTCCGACCCGCCGCACCACACCGTGCGCAGCAGCGTGGC
>DASUAS010000374.1:0-2148 GCA_035763625.1 Acidimicrobiia bacterium | reverse complement strand
GCAGATCGGCGCCGGCGTCACCACCTACATCATGACTGCAGCGGTGTTCGTCACCATCGGGTTCGGTGCGCTCACCGCCGGGCCGTGGGTTGCGCTCGCACTCGGTGTGGGCTTCGGCCTCGCTCGTGGCCTCGCGGTGCTGCTGACCGCGCGTCGCCACACCACCGCGGAGCTGTTCGCGCTGCACCGGCGCTTCGACGCGCTGGGTGAGCTGGTGCGCCGCGCGGTGATCGTCGTGCAGCTCGTGGTCGCAGCGGCCGCGGCCGCCGCGGCCGGGGGCGTCGTGGTCGGGGTCGTGGTGGCGGGCGTGCTCGCGGTCGCCGTGCTCGCGGCGCGCAGCGCCCGTCGTTCCCCGGTGCCGGTCGCCGCCGACGCGATCAGCTGACGCGATCAGCTGACGCGATCAGCTGACGTGCTGGTCGAGCCAGTCCATCACGACCTCACCGTGCCACTGCGACCCGACGGGCGCGTCGTGGTACTGCGCGCCTTCAACAGTCGTGAAGCGGACGTAGTCCTTCGTCTTCGTCGTGAGCTGGTCGAACAGCGTCTTCGCCTGCCCCGGATAGAACGCCTCGAGCTCGTAGTCGACCACGAGCGTCGGTGACGTCACCTTGGTGGCGAGGTCGCCGAGGGTGAACTCCTGGATGCGGCGCGAGAGCTCGTACCAGTTCGACGGGACCTTCCCGGCACGCGCCTCGTGCAGCGCGTCGGTGGAGAAGATCTCGAGCCTCTTCTTCAGCGAGAACAGTTGGCTCGCATCGCTGCCGGGCACCACGAGATCGGCCCATGCCTGGTTGACCGTGCTCTCGTCACCTTGTGCGACTTCGTGGAGGACCTCCGGGAACGCGTCGTAGTCGTTCACCGATCCGGGGTCGCTGACGATGGCGGCGAGCCGATGCTCGTGGGCGCCGGCGCGGATGACGAGCAGGCCGCCGAAGCTCACCCCGATCAGCGCGATCTTCTTCGGGTCGACGTCGCTGCGGCTCTGGAGGTCGTCGACGATCGGTGACACGACCTCGTGCCAGTCGGGCGTGAACGGCACCTCGTCGACGAAGAGCATCCGGCCCTGGCCCGGGCCCTCGAACAGCAGGACGTGCCATCCGCGCGCCAGCGCGGCCGACGCGCCTTGGGGCAGCATGTCGACGTTCTGGCCGTCACTCCCGTTGTTCATGATGACGGTCGGTCGGCGTCCGGTCGCGCCGGGGGCGCGCACGAACCACGCCGGGATCTTCGCCTTCGCGTACGGGATCTCCACCCGTTCCCAGCGCGGCACCTGACGCATCGCCGACTGCGCGAGCGCGTCCTCCATGGCCCGGTAGACCGATTCCTCGGCGTCGGGCGTCGACGTGCCGAGCACCCAGAACAGCGCCTGGTTGTAGTACTGCGCGGCGCGGAGGTAGCGGTCGCGAGCGGTGACGGTGCGCTTCCGCGCCGCGGCGTCGTCAGCTGCCTCGAGCAGGCGGTTGGCGGTGGCGACCATGGCGTCGTACAGGCTCTGGTACGACGCGCCACCGGGTGCCGCGTTGGCCTGCATGACCGCGGTGATCACCTCGCCGACCTGCGAGTTGATCCCGGCGCCGCCGAGCGCGATGAGGGTCTGGAAGTTGAGGTCGCTGGCGCTGAACAGCGCGAACTCGCCTTGACCGAGGGTGTCGGCCGCCGCGGGCAGGGGCAGCGGGCCACCGGAAGCCGCGAACGCTCGGGCCAGGAGGGCCGACGACGAGCTGACGCCGAGTCCCGCGCCGAGGCCGACACCGAGCCCGGCGCCGAGGAGGGTCCGTCGAGTGATCATGGTCGGAGTCTCGCGTGCGCGACGCGGCACGGGCGCGGACCGGATCGGATCGCACCGTCAGTCGGTCACGGTCCCGGAGCACGCAGGTGCCCCACGGGGACCACGAACCAGGTCGTCTTCCCGTCGTCGTGGACGTCGACGCCCCATTCGGCGGCGATCGTATCCACCAGGAGGATGCCGCGACCGCGCTCGTCGAGCTCCTCGGGAGTGCGACGGATCGGTGGGTCGGTGCTCGCGTCGTCGACCTCGATGCGGATCGACGAACCGACACGCGACGCGCGCACCTGCATCGGCGATCCGACGTGGCGCACGACATTGCTGACGAGCTCGTCGGTCAGGAGCTCGGCGAGGTGGTC
>DASUAS010000373.1:0-15218 GCA_035763625.1 Acidimicrobiia bacterium | reverse complement strand
GAACGCGGCCGAGGCGTTCGAGCGCTTCCTCCACACCCAGTACCTGGGCCAGAAGCGGTTCAGCCTCGAGGGGGCCGAGACGCTGGTCCCGATGCTCGACGCGCTGTGCACGCTCGCCGCCGACTCGGGCATGAGCAACATCGTGCTCGGCATGGCCCACCGGGGCCGGCTCAACGTGCTGGCCAACGTGATCGGCAAGTCGTACTCGCAGATCTTCCGCGAGTTCGAGGGTGAGCTCGACCCTGCCAGCACGCAGGGCTCGGGTGACGTGAAGTACCACCTCGGCGCGGTCGGCAAGCACCACTCGCCGGCCGGGAACGAGGTGCGACTCGACCTGGCCGCCAACCCGAGCCACCTCGAGGTGGTGGGCGCGGTGGTCGAGGGCATGGCGCGTGCGGTCGGCGACGCGGCCGACGACGGCTCGCGCCGGTCCGTGCTGCCGGTGCTGCTCCACGGCGACGCCGCGTTCGCCGGCCAGGGCGTGGTCGCCGAGACGTTCAACCTCTCCGAGGTGCCCGGCTACGAGGTGGGCGGCACCGTCCACGTGGTCGTGAACAACCAGCTGGGCTTCACCACCCCACCCGATCTCGGTCGCTCGAGCGTCTATCCCACCGACATCGCCAAGATGGTGCAGGCGCCGATCTTCCACGTGAACGGTGACGACCCCGAAGCCGCGGTGCGCGTCATGCGACTCGCGTTCGAGTTCCGCAACCGCTTCAAGAAGGACGTCGTCGTCGACCTGGTCTGCTACCGGCGTTACGGGCACAACGAGGCCGACGAGCCGGCGTTCACGCAGCCGCGCATGTACGAGCTCATCGACGAGCACCTGCCGGTGCGCGCGCTGTACACGCAGCAGCTGGTGCAGCGAGGCGACATCACCGCCGACGACGAGCAGGCGGTGGAGTACGACTTCAAGGTTCGCCTGGACCACGCGTTCGAGGAGACGCATGCCGGCCGCGCGGCAGAGCCCGACGAGGACGACGTCGATCTCTCCGACGGTGACGACGAGGACCTGCCGCCGGTCGACGACCTCATCGCCACCGCAGTGCCGGTGACGACCCTCACCCGCGTCGTCGATGGTCTCACCCGCTGGCCCGAGCACTTCGAGGTCCATCCGAAGCTCGAGCGACAGCTGACCGCGCGGGGCACGACGCTCGAGCGCGACGAGATCGACTGGGCGACCGCCGAAGCGCTCGCGTTCGGATCGTTGGTGCTCGAGGGCACCCCAGTGCGGCTCGCGGGCCAGGACACCCGCCGAGGCACCTTCAGCCAGCGTCACGGTGTGCTCGTCGACCAGGCCACCGAGTCGGAGTACGTGCCGCTCGCGCACCTGTCCGACGACCAGGCGCCGTTCATGCTCTACGACACCGTGCTGTCGGAGTACGCGGCACTCGGCTTCGAGTACGGCTACTCGATCAGCTCCGACGCGCTCGTGTGCTGGGAGGCGCAGTTCGGCGACTTCGCCAACGTGGCGCAGGTGGTGATCGACCAGTTCATCTCCACCGCCGCCGACAAGTGGGGCCAGCGCAGCGCCCTGACCCTGCTCCTCCCCCACGGCCTCGAAGGTCAGGGCCCCGAGCACTCGAGCGCCCGCATCGAGCGCTACCTCACGCTGTCGGCCGACGGCAACCTGCGGGTCGTGTACCCCACCACCGCCGCGCAGTACTTCCACGTGCTGCGGCGCCAGGCGGTGTCGGGCCGCCACGTCCCGCTGGTGTGCTTCACGCCGAAGCGCTACCTGCGCATGCCGTCGACGCGCTCGCCGCTTGCGGCGTTCACCGACGGCGCGTTCTCACCCGTGCTCGACGACCGCGCCGCGCCCGACGTCGTGAGCCGGGTGATCCTCTGCACCGGCAAGATCGCGCACGAGCTCATGGACGAGCGCGACGCCCGCAGCGCGCCGGCCGCGATCGTGCGGATCGAGGAGCTCTACCCATGGCCGGAGGCGCAGCTCTTCTCGCTGCTCGACCGCTATCCCGATGCCCGCCAGGTGTGGTGGGTGCAGGAGGAGCCGGCGAACATGGGCGCGTGGAACTACATCCACATCCGGTTGCACCGGGTGCTGCGCGACCGCGCGAAGCTCAAGCACGTGGCGCGGGCCCCGAGCGCGAGCCCGGCCAGCGGGAGCTCGAAGGTGCATGACGCCGAGCAGCGCCGCGTGCTCGCCGCCGCCTTCGCCAAACTCTGAGCCCCCACAGCAAGGTTGCGTCAGACGTACGTGTCATACACGTCGGAGTGACGCAACCTTCAGGACTTGCGCGGATGCGCGTGGAAGAAGTCGAGCATGAGGCGGGTGGCGCTGATCGACGAGGAGGTCGACCCGAGCTGCGACGCGCGCACCGGCGTCGATCCCGGCCACGTGTGACCCCCACCGAGGATGCGGTAGAGCTCCACGGTGCCGTTCGCCGGGCAGTCGGGCCAGACGAGGTGCTGCACGTCGTCAGCCACGAACGATGCCGTGGGCGGCGTGCCGCACCCGTCGAACTTGGCCCACGCCGCGGTCGCGTCGTCCACGGGCATCGCCTGCGCGCCTCCCGCGGCGCGTGCCCCGGACGCGCCCGAGAAGTAGGCGCCGCCCTGGTAGGGGACGACCGGGTCGGCAGTGCCGTGGAACGCGAGCACGCTGACACGCGGCGTGCCCGTGTCGCACACCTTGCTCGCATTGACGCCCGCGACCGGCGCGATGGCCGCCAGGCGCCCGGGCAACGCGCACGCGAGCACGGTCGAGAACATGGCGCCGTTGGAGATCCCCGTCGAGAAGATCCGTCGCCGGTCGATGCAGAGCGTGCGGTTGGTCGTGCGCAGGATCGCCTGCACGAACGCGACGTCGGGGTTGGCCGATGCCGTCGGGACCAGCGACCAGTGGCGGAGCAGGTCACCCTGCCCGTTCGGCGTGATCACCACGTAGCCGCGCAGACCGCCCTGTTCGTCGAGATGGGTGTACAGGGATTGCTCCTGCATGTTGGAGCCGAGGCCGTGGAAGTCGAAGAGGAGCGGTGCCGGCTTCGCGCGGTCGTAGCCGTCGGGGATCGACAGGATGTACTCGCGATCGGTGCCGCCGACGGTGACGTGCCGGGTGGTGACGCCCGGCGCCGCCTTCGTGCCGCAACCCGTCGAGCCCTTCCTGGTGGAGCTCGCACCCGCCGCGCCCGCCGCGCCCGCCTGCGCCACGGGTACCGCTCCGAGCGCGACGACAAGGGCGGCAGCCCCGAGCAGCGGGATCAGACGGAAGCGCACGGCGCACAGCATGGGCTCCAACTGTCAGGGGAAGATGCCGACCACGTCATGGTCGGATGGTCGGTCGTCGGTAACCTACGACGCGACTCGGGGAGGACACGATCATGAGCACACGCACCTACGACGGTCCGCCGCTCCACGACCCGCAGACCTACGCGCACGGGTTCCCGTACGACGTGTTCCGCGACCTGCGCGACCACGATCCGGTCTCGCACCACGAGCACCCGCTCTGGGAGCGCGGCTACTGGGTGGTGTCGCGCCACGAGGACGTGCAGCGCGTCTCGCGCGACTGGAACGGCTTCCGCAACGCCCCGAACCCGTTCCTGCCCGGCGACGCCGAGCTCGTCGACGACGCAGGCTCCTCGTTGCTGATGATCAGCCTCGATCCACCGGAACACACCAAGCTGCGCAAGCTGATCTCGTCCGGCTTCACGCCGCGGCGGATCACCGACCTGGCCGGGCACGTGAAGGCGCGGGTCGATTCGGTGATCGATTCGGTTGCCGACCGCGGTGAGTGCGACCTCGTGCGCGACGTCGCCCTCTGGTTGCCGCTGCACGCGATCGCCGACCTCGTCGGCGTGCCCGAGGAGGACCGCAAGCAGGTCTTCGAGTGGACCGAGCTCACCTTCGGGTTCGACGCCGACACCACCCCCGAGGAACGTGCGGACGCTGCGCAGTCGATGTACGCCTACGCCGACGCGATGTGCGCCGAGCGGGCCAACGACCCTCGCGACGACCTGATGTCGGTGTTGCTCCACGCCGAGATCGATGGCGACCGCCTCGACCAGATGCAGATCGCGGTGTTCTTCATGCTGCTGCAGAACGCCGGATCCGAGACCACGCGCAACCTCATCACCACGGGGATGCTGACCCTGCTGGAACGACCGGACGATCTGGCACGGCTACGCGGCGATCTCGACATCCTCCCGGTCGCGATCGAGGAGCTGCTGCGTTTGGCGTCGCCAGTGATGTCGTTCACCCGTCACGCCACCCACGACACCGAGATCGCAGGTCAGGCCATCGCCGAGGACGACCCCGTGCTGATGGTCTACGCGTCGGCCAACCGCGACGAGCGCGCCTTCGACGACCCCGACGTGCTCCACCTCACCCGTGACCCCAACGACCACGTTGCGTTCGGTGCGGGCGGACCTCACTTCTGCCTCGGGGCCCACCTGGCGCGCCTGGAGAGCAAGCTCATGTTCGAAGCCATCCTCACCCGCTTCGAGGGGCTGGAGCTGGCGGCCGATCCCGCGTCGCTCCCCCGCGTGAACTCCAACTTGATCGACGGACTGGCCGAGATGCCGGTGCGCTGGACCGGCGTGCGCTGACGGCCGGGAACCGCTTGTTCACGCAGTCCGACCGCGACCCGTCGCCGACCTGCAGGTGGGGCAAGGCAGAGGCAGTCGACTCGACGTCGCAGCGCTTGCGCGCGTAGAGACGCTCGGCGAGGCGGTGGCCCTCGATCACGCGAAGACGAAGCACGTCGACACGTGATGCAGCCCACTCCACTGCCCCAGCAACCAACCCGCGCTCACTCGATCCCGAAGCGGTCGACCTTCGTCAGGGTGTCGTGCTCGAGGTCGGCGGCGAGCCGGTCGTCGGTGGACTCGACGTGGACGGCGGTGTCGTCGTGGGAGGCGCCGTCGTCGTGGTCGACGACCCCATGGTGGTCGACGACCCCGTGGTGGTCGAGGGCGGCGTGGTCGTCGACGGCGTGGTGGTGCTCGTGGCCGGTACCAGGCACGGACGGGTCGTCGTCACCGCAGGCGGGCTCTGGTCGGGCGCGTACTGCTTGGGCGCGCACCCGAAGTTGAAGAGCACGGAGTGACGGATGCCGGTGCTGCCGTCGGAGAAGAGGTTCTCGGCGTTCACCTCGCGCACGAATCCCGCGTCATCGACGCCGATCCGCTCGGTGGTGCCCGTGTAGCCACCCTGTTGCAGCAGCGGGAGCGCGTCGGAGATGGTCTGGCGCTGCTCGTCGGTGAGGTCGGGCGTGTCGGCGAGCTGCGTCATGTCGATGGTGACGTCGTAGTAGGTGACGTGGAAGCCGTCGACGGTCCCGTCGCCGTCGGGTGTCGCCTTCGAGACCGCAGCCTGCTCGAGGTTGATCGCGCCGCCGGGACTCGCGAGCGAGATCATCGAGAGCGCGCCCTGGCTCGGGCCGAGCGCGCCTTCCACCGCGGTCGCGAACCCCGACAGCGGGATGCCGCGCACACCGGGTGCGAGCGAGGGGCCGCTCCCCTCCCAGATCGTGGTCGCGGTGACGTAAAGGGTGTGCGCGCCGAGCGTGCTCGTGCCGTCGGTCACGACGTGCGAGACGTAGGGGTCGAAGCTCACGGTGCCGGTCCCGGACGAGTCGAACGTGGTGGGCGTTCCCGCGGCGGGGCATGCCGCACCCTGCGGGCAGCGGCTGGGATGCTCGGTGCTCGTCTCGAACGTGTTGTCGTAGCCGCCCGAGGCGATCGTCTGACCGACGGCGGCCCGCACCGAGCGCAACGCGCCACCGGACGTCGACTTCGAACCACCGTGATCCGAGTCGTCGCCGATGCCGAGGAGCAGCGGGACCGCGACGATCACGAGCACCGCGACCAGCCCCGCCAGCAGACCCCGCGGGATCTGTCGGCGGTGCTCACGACCCGAACGGCTGCTCGCCATCGTTGCCCCTCCCCTGACGACCAGGCTCCAGTGTGCCCGACTCCCGCGCGTCGACGCCTCGAGGCCGACGGAGGTTGCCCCCGGCCTCGCGACAATTCCACCGCCCGTCGACCGGCGTTCACCTCGACGTCGCGTCGACGTCTGATGGCCCAGCGAGATCCGCGACGTGCGCCACGCCCGCCGCGCGGTCTCCCCCCTTTCGAGACGTCGTCGTGCCGTCCGACGTCGCTACGGAGCCGCGAGCCCTTCGGGTGTCGCGAACTGCGGACCGTAGAGGCGCACGTCTTCGTGCACGGCGTCGCTGTCGGCGTTCGAGTTCCACGTCAGCACCCAGCCAGCGTGTGGGGTGTCGAGCAGCTGTGCCACGTAGGTCCAACCGCCCGGTGCCGACGGCGCGGTGGCCTCGCCGATCTCGCCGATCGACGTCCACGGACCGCTCGGGCCGTCAGCGGTCCAGGCGAGCACGCGGTTGTCGTCCGGATTCGTCGAGGGGAGGTCGAACGCCTTGGCGACCGCGACGTAGTGCCCGCCATACCTGGTCACGTGGAACGCCGCGATCGGGGCGTCGTTGACCGCCTTGGAGGGGTTGGGATCGATGTCCATCGGCCGGGCCCCCGACGGATCGCTCGTCCACGTGCGCTCGGGGCATGGGAGGCCGGGCAGCACGTCGTCCGCGCAGGTCGAGTACTCCCAGCCGGTCGTCAGCGGCCCGGCGAGGGGCACGCGCGCGACGTACTGGTCGAGCCGAACCGGGATGCCGAACACCGACGCGGACGCGAAGGTGTAGAGGTAGGCGTACGTCCCGTCGCTCGTGATCGATCCACCGTACGGTCGGATCTCGGGGTTCCCGTTTCCGTCGTCGCCGGTCACCAACGCGTCCGGGACGGGGGTGATCGACTTCACGGACATGTCGGCACCGACGTGGGCAACGGCCATTCCGACGGCGGTGAAGTTCAGCGGCGGTGCGGCATCGGTCTTGCGCATGTGGGTGAGCATCACGTCGACCGACCCGTCATCACGGGCGACCGCGCCTGCGGGCCAGTACCACGTGCCGTCGGTCGGGTTGCTGAACAGCGACGTGCCGTACCAGCCGAGCACGGTCGTGATGCACGCGTCCGACTCGGTCATGGCGCTGCTGTTCGCGAACCCGCTGCCGGTCTGGGCGGCACCGTCCGATTGCACCTGCCCGACGAGCGTGTCACCGAAGAACCAGGCGGTCGGGTACCCGGGGCGGCTCACCACCGTCGTCGTGTCACCGGCTTCCCAGAACGTCGAGCGGCGCTGGAAGAGCGTCTCGTACTCTGCGGCGCTCTCGGGTGCGTGGGTCAGGCAGTCCTGCGACGGCGGCGGCGGGGGCGGCGGCGGTGGTGGTGGTGGTGGCGGCGGCGGCAGGCACGCCGTGAGCACGGCGGCGAGGACCACGACCAGACCCAGTGCGCTCGGGACACGGCGTCGGCCACGGTTGGCCCGGGCGGAAGGGTTCATGGGTTGCACCAGAGTTTTCGGGCGACGCCGGCCGACGGCGTACCGCCGTCCCTACCGCCATCGGCACCCGAGTGCCGGGAGTGTAGGACGACGAACTCGACAATCCCGACCATGACGGTCGGATGACGCGAGCGTCGATCTTCGGTGCATCGATCCGGCCCCGAGACCGACGCCGCACTGCGCGGTTCACGGGGTGCAATCACGAGTCCGACGGCACCCGAGCCCGACCAGCGCTGAGCCTCGTCGAGATGCTGGCCGGCGTCGCGGAGCACACGCCGAGCCCTCGGACGACGAGTCGCGAATCCGGGTACGGTGCGGCTCGTGGCCGACCGGGACGAGATCAGCGCATTGGTGTACCGCTATGCAGAGCTCCTCGACGGCGGTGACCTCGACGGCGTGACCGACATGTTCGCCGACGCCACGTGGCGGTCAGCCGCCAACGGCACGGTGCTGCGCACACGAGACGAGGTACACGCGGTGTACGACCGAGTGATCCTCTACGACGGCGTGCCGCGCACTCGCCACCTCATGGACAACCTGATCATCGACCTGGTCGACGGCGCCGACGAGGCCGCGGGGCGCTGCTACTACACGGTGCTCCAAGGTGGTGAGCCAGGTACGCCGATCGCCCCGATCCTCGCCGGACGGTACGTCGATCGGTACCAGCGTGGGCCCGGCGGTTGGCGCTTCGCCGACCGCGAGTTCCACGTCGACCTCACCGGCGACCTGTCCCGCCACTTCCGGAGTTGACGCGTCAGCCGCCGAACACCGCGATCAGCAGCGGGTTGAAGATGTCGGCGCGCTCCCACTGGAGGAAGTGGCCGGCACCGGGGACGAGGAGCGGACCGATGCGGTCGGTGAACGCCCGCTCGCAGAACATCACGAAGTCGTCGTCGACCACGTGGTCGTCGGTGCCGTAGAGCACGAGCGTCGGCACGTCGACCGTGCCGACCAGCAACGGCGGTTCGCTCATCGGCCGTCCGTGGCCGAGCTGGTACGCCGACCACCCGGCCCGCAGGCGTGCCTCGTCGGCGAACGGCTCGGTCATGAAGTCGAGCTCGGCCCGCCCGAAGGTGCCCGGCGAGGCCCAGAGCCGGCTCGTGTACATCCCCGCGATCCACTGGCGGCGCGCGGCCTCGGTGGGCAGCATCGCCGCGAGCTCGTCAGGGCGCGCGCCCTGCAGCTCGCGGTAGTCGCCGGTCGGGCCATCGCTCAACGCGCTGAGCGATCCGTAGTCGAGCCCGGCCGCCGCGTACTGCTCGACCGCGGCTGGCGGCACGGTGTTGAAGAAGCAGAACCGCTCGACGAAGTCGCCGAAGCGGTGCACGAGGTCGACTCCCACGACACCGCCGATGTCGCCGCCCGCGACGAGGCAGCGGTCGTGTCCGAGCACGTCGTGCACGAGGGCGTGCACATCTCGTGAGTACACCGCGAGGTCGTAGACGTCGTCGGCCGAGAGGTCGCTGTCGCCGTAGCCGCGCAGGTCGGGTGCGATCACCTCGAAGCCGGCGGCGGCGAGGGGCGCGACGTTGCGCCACCAGATGCGCTTGGTCTCGGGGTATCCGTGGAGCAGCAGCAACGGCGTCCCGCCCACGCCTTCGCGCACGTACGCGAGCGCGAGCTCGTCGCGCACCACCGAACGGTGGATCGTGAAGGCGTCGGGAGCGGGTGTCTCCGGTTGCGGCGGCCGGAACTTCGCGTCGTAGCTCACGCTCGATGCTCAGACCTCGACGTCGCGGCGCAGGCGCGTGAGCACGAGCGTCTTGATCTTCCACTCGCCGTCGACGCGCTCGTAGGTCTCGGTGTAGTGACCCCACCCGACCATGCTCTTCATGCCGAGGGGCGAGCCCTCGGGCATCTTCAGGAAGTCCTGCATGGCCCAGACCCCGCGCGCGGTGGTGGGCGACGTGATCTCGATCTCGGGCATGTGACCGTGGTGCACGGTCACGACCGGGCCCACCGATCCCTCCACGAACCGGCGGATCTCCGGTGCGCCGGTCACGATCTCGATGTTGGGCGCCTCCTCGGTGGTGTCCATGGTCGCGTCGTCCGCGAACACCGCCTGGAAGCCGTCCCAGTCCTTGGTGTCCATGCACCGGAAGTAGCGGGCCTTCAACTTCTTGATGTGCTCGATCGCATCGAGCTCGTCGTGCGTCGCCATCAGGGCCTCCAGGGTCGGGGCCAGTCGTCGGCCCGGAGCTGCGCATCCATGCCACCGTCGCAGAAGACGATCGATCCGCAGAAGAAGCGCGCGTCGGGGCCGAGCAGGTACTGCAACAGCGACGCGATCTCGTCGGGACGGCCGTTGCGCCCGATGGGTGCGGCGAACGCGTCGATGAGCGGACCGACGGTCGGATGGTCGCGACCCTCTTGCAGCAGCGGCGTCTCGATCGCGCCGGGTGCGACCGCGTTGAGGGTGATGCCCGCCCCGGCCCAGTCGGGTGTGGGCGCGTGCCGTCGGACCCACCAGCTCAGCGCGGTCTTCGTGACCGGGTACGTGCCGAGCGAGTCGCCCTCACCGGCGAGCGCGCGCGTGGCCTCCTCGTCGCCTTCGAGGCAGCTGGCGATGAGGTCCTCGTCGAGCCCGGGCTGACAGGTGGTCGAGTTGGAGCTGATGGCCACGGCGGCGGGATCGGTGCCGTTGGCGAGCAGGGGCCGGAGGCCGGCCAGCATCTCCACGGTGCCGAAGTAGTTGACCGAGATCAGCAACGACGCCGGGCGCTCGGGGAGGCCGGCGAGGCCGGCCAGCGTCACCAGGCCGTCGAGCGCGCCTCCCGACAGCTCGGTGACGCGCTGAATGGCCTCGGCGCGTCCGGCGGCCGTGCCCAGGTCGGCCGTGACCTCGGCGTTCTTCACGTCGACGCCGATGACACGTTCGCCGGCCGCGGTCAGGCGTTCGCTCAACGCCGCGCCCATTCCGGAGCCCGACCCGGTGATCACGATGGTCCTCACGTCATGCACTCCCGTCGATCTTCTGGGGCAGCGAACTGGCGCGGATGACTTCGGCGAAGCGGTAGTCGAACGGCACGATGACGTCGAACGGCGCGTCGAGCAGCACCTCGGTGTCGTCGCGGTACGGCGCAGCCGCACGGGCTGCACGCGTGACCGCAGCCGGGTCACCTTCGAGCAGGTACACGTCGAGATCGAGCGAGGCGTCGGTGATCGAGCGGTGACCGAGCACCGCGTGCACGCCGTCGACGGTGACCGCGCGCGTCGCGATGTCGTCGCGCGCGGCGGCGTCTCCGCCGCGGCGCATCACCACCCGGATCGCGGTGTGCTGCACGTGCGGCACGTCTCGCACATCCGCCTTCAACACCGGATCGGCCACCACCCACGACAGCGTCATCGCGTCACCAGCCCGCACCGTCTTCTTCTCCGGCGCGAACATGCGGCCGGCGTCCTCGAGCACATCGCGCGTCGACGTCATGTCGGCGAGCACCTGCGCCGGATCACCGTGGAGCGTGTAGATCGTCACGTGCACGCCGCGACCGTCGGCGAAGCCTTCCAACCGCTCGGCCGGTTCGCGCACGTCGTGCAGCGCGGGCGGCGCGACGTAGCGCTTGCCGGACATGATCCCCGGCAGCGCGATGTTCGGCGGCAGGTGCTCGAGGTCGTACCAGCGGTTCCAGTCTTCGATGGCGTCGGCGTCGCAGTCGACCGACGCGAAGATGATCCCGGAGACGTCCACGGCTCGTCGTGCGCGGCAGTCAGGCGGGTCGGAGCTCGACGAGGCGCACGAGCGGGATCTGCCGGTCGGTGCGGCTCTGGTAGTCGTCGTACCAGGGGCGGTCGGCGGTGAGCCCGGCCCAGGTCTCGGCGTAGTCGCTGCCGTCGAGCACCTGCGCGTCGGCCCAGAAGAGGCCCTGCTGCACCCGGATCTTCACCTCGGGGTTGGCGTCGCGGTCGCTCAGGTTGAGGAACCACGACGGGTGCTCCGGTGCACCGGAGAACGACGCCACGACGACCCGGCTGCCGTCGCCGTCGACCCAGTACGGGAGCGCGACCTTGTGCTCGTTGCCGCTCTTGCGTCCGATGGTGTGGAGCACCACGTGGTGCATGCCGGCGATGCACCACGCCTCCTCGGCGTCGGTCGACTCCATGTAGGCGACGTGGCCCCGGCTGATGGCCGGGATCTCCTCCCGGGGCGGCTCTTCGAAGGGCTCGGCGGCCTGCGTGTCGGGTTGCTCCGGCATGCGGCGAAAGCTACACCGATGCACCGCGTCCGGCTCGGGGCCCCACGTACCTAGCAACTACTATGCTCCCGCCGATGACCCCCCTCGAGACGGTCCGGCACATGCTCGCGTGCTGCTCCGCCGGCGACCCGCAGGGCCAGCTCGACCACTGCGCCGAGGACGTCGTCTACGAAGCGCCGTACTACGACCTCGAGCGCCACGGCAAGGCCGAGCTGGCGACCATGCTCGCGGCGGTCCAGGAGCGCTTCGACGAGGTGTCGTACGTGCTCGTCGACGACTTCCCCACCGTCGATCCCGACCTCGTGATCGTGGAGGTGCGGGGCGACAACCGGGTGCGCGGCGGCCAGCAGCGCTACCGGAACCACTACATCATGTTCCTGTACTTCCGCGACGGGCTCGTGGCGCGCTGGCGGGAGTTCTCGAACCCCGACGTCTACCGAACGGCGGTGCCGAAGTGATCGGATGGCTGGCATGACGGGTGTGCTCGACGGCGTGACCGTGCTCGACCTCTCCACCGGGATCGCGGGCCCGGTCGCGACCATGCTGCTCGCCGACCACGGCGCGCAGGTGACCAAGATCGAGCCGCCGGGTGGCGACCCGACGCGCGCGTGCAGCGGCGCGCAGGTGTGGCACCGCAGCAAGCGCAGCGCGGTCCTCCATCCCGACGATCCCGCTGACCGCGGACGACTGGTGACGCTGGCCGCGCACGCCGACGTGCTGGTCGAGAGCTTCGCGCCGGGCATCGCGACCGCGCTCGGCCTCGATCACGAGTCGTTGCTGGCCCGCAACCCGCGCCTCGTGCACTGCTCGATCACGGGGTACGGCGACGACGGCGCGCACGCCGACCGTCCCGCAGTCGACGCACTCGTCGCCGCCCGCACCGGACACCACTGGGAGAGCCGCGGCGTCCCCGGCAGCACGCTGACCCGGCTCGCCGGCATCCCACCGACGTTCCCCGACCTCGTGGTGCCCGACGACTGCTGGGTCGCGGCGCCACGTCCGGGGCCGCTCCACTCGGGCGTGCCCTGGGTGAGCATGGCCTCGGCCTACCTGGCCACGCTCGCGATCAGCGCCGCGCTGCGCGTGCGCGAGCAGACCGGCCGTGGCCAGCGCGTGTCGACGTCGCTCTTCCAGGGCGTCCTCGCCACCACGCTCTCCGCGTGGCAGCGCGTGGAGAAGATCGACACGCCGAACTTCCAGAGCTGGATCAGCGACCCGCGCGCGCCGAAGGGCGTCTTCCGCTGCGCCGATGGCCGGTGGGTGCACCAGTGGGTGCCACTTCCCGACTTCGTGCTCGGTGCGGCCGAAGGTGACCGGCTGGAGCGCAACGAACGCACGACGCGCCCGCGTGACGCGACCACCCGCATCGGCATGGACGTCAACGAGATGCTGCTGCTGCACCACTACCAGCCGCTCATGGCCGAGGCGATGGCGAGGTTCCCGTCGGAGCCGTGGGTGCAGCTGGCGGCCGAGGTCGGGGTGCCGCTCCAGCCGCTGCGGGCACCGGAGGAAGCGCTGCACGACGACGCGTTCCTCGCCGACGGGTGCGTGATCGAGGTCGACGATCCCGAGCTCGGCCCGGTCCGCCAGGTCGGACGCGTGTACCAGCTGCATGCCTGCCCCACCGACGTGCCGACCGCACCGGTGGCCGTCGGCGCCGACACCGACACCGTGCGCGCCGAAGCCGACGCGCTCGTCGACGCGTCGCCCGTCGCGCGCACCTCGACCGCAGCACCGTCGTCGCCGCTCGCGGGCGTGCGCGTGCTCGATCTCGGGCTCGCGGTCGCGGGACCGTGGGGCACGATGATGCTCGCCGACCTCGGCGCCGAGGTCATCAAGGTGAACCCGCTGCACGACTTCTACTGGATGAGCACCCACATCGCGATGGCGTGCAACCGGGGCAAGCGCAGCATCGCGATGAACCTCAAGGATCCTGCAGCGATGGAGATCCTGCACGAGCTCGTCGCCACCGCCGACGTCGTGCAGCACAACATGCGCTACGGCGCCGCCGTGCGACTCGGCGTCGACTACGAGAGCCTGCGCGCGATCAAACCCGACCTCGTCTACTGCCACACGCGCGGCTTCGAGCACGGCGCACGAGAGTCCCTGCCGGGCAACGACCAGACCGGCGCGGCGCTCGCCGGGCCCGACTGGATGGACGGTGGCCTCGACCACGACGGCATCCCGCTCTGGCCCGTCGTCTCGCTCGGCGACACCGGCAACGGCTTCCTCTCGGCCATCGGCATGGTGCAGGCGCTCTACCACCGTGATCGGACCGGAGAAGGGCAGTTCGTCGACACCTCGATCATGTACGCGCAGCTGCTCAACGCGTCGATCGCGTGGAGCCTGGCCGACGGCAGTCGCCATGGTGACCGTCCGCGCCTCGACGCGATGCAGCTCGGCACGCATGCCGCCCAGCGGCTCTACGAGACCGCCGACGGTTGGCTCTGCATCGCCGCGGTGACCGACGAGCATCGCCGCGCGCTGGCGTCGGTCCTCGGTGTCGACAAGGTCGCCGACGGCACTGCGTTCGGCGCGCTCGAACCGGTGTTCCGCGCCCGCAGCGCGGCGCAGTGGTTCGGGGCGCTCGACGCCGCCGGAGTGCCGTGCGAGGTGTCGAACCCCGACTTCGTGCTCGGTCTGTTCGACGATCCCGAGATGATCGACAAGGGCTGGGTCACGAAGTACCGCCACCCGATCGTCGGCGAGATGGACGTCTTGGGACTCCTGTTCGACTTCGCCGAGACC
The DNA here is from genome assembly GCA_035763625.1 of Acidimicrobiia bacterium. Lineage (GTDB taxonomy): Bacteria > Actinomycetota > Acidimicrobiia > IMCC26256 > DASPTH01 > DASUAS01. The sequence goes on along the minus strand of DASUAS010000373.1, from coordinate 900 downwards.
CCCGGCATCGTGCAGGGGCCGCCGCTGGTCCCCGGCCAGGACACCCGCGCCATCCTGCACGAGCTCGGCTACGACGACGCCCGCATCGACGCCCTCGCCGAGGCGAAGACCGTGCTCGATTGGAGGCCCTGAGTGCCGTCGGTCATCCCGCCCACGCCCACGCTCGACGACCAGTTCTTCTGGGATGCCATCGCCGAGGGGCGGCTGGTGTTCCAACGCTGCGCCGAGTGCGGTGTGGTGCGTCACCCGCCGGCACCGATGTGCGGCGAGTGCCACTCGGTGGAGTGGGACACCCAGGAGTCGACCGGGCGCGGGCACCTGTACACGTGGATCGTGTCCCACCACCCCACCAAGCCCGACGCCGAGCCGCGCGTCGTGGTGCTGGTCGAGCTCGACGAGGGGATCCGCTTCGTCGCCAACCTGCTCGGCGCCGACATCGATGCAATCGAGAACGGCATGCGCGTCGCGCTCACGATCGAAGACGTGGACGGCGTGCTGCTTCCCCAGTTCCGAGCAGCCACCGATGGAGGCGCCTGATGGCGCTCGCGCGCGACACCGCCATCGTCGGCATCGGCCAGACCGAGTTCTCGAAGCACTCGGGGCGCAGTGAGCTCCAGCTCGCGGGCGAGGCGGTCGCGGCCGCCATCGCCGACGCCGGACTCACCCCCGCCGACATCGACGGCGCCGTGACCTTCGCCATGGACGTCAACGACGAGCTCGCGGTCATGCGCGGCGCGGGGATCCCGTCGCTGCGCTTCACCGCCCGCACCCGCGGCGGTGGTGGCGGCTCGTGCGCGACGGTGCAGTTGGCGTCGGCCGCGGTGGCGTCGGGAGCTGCCGACGCGGTCGTCGTCTACCGGGCGTTCAACGAGCGCTCGGGTCGGCGCTTCGGCCAACCCA
>DASUAS010000372.1:0-2838 GCA_035763625.1 Acidimicrobiia bacterium | reverse complement strand
AAGGGCGTCCCGGTCGCCGTGGAGGCGATGAAGCTGCTCTACGAGTTCGCGTTCGGCCCGCTCGGGCTAGAACGCGTATGGGGCATGGTCGCGTCCGAGAACCGCGGGATGATCAAGTGGCAGCGCTACCTCGGGATGGTCGAGGAGGGTCGCCTGCGCCGGCACTATCACCTGCACGGCGAGTTCCAGGACGGCGTCGTGCTCGGGATCCTCGCGGAGGAGTTCGCCACCAAGGCGCGGCCGCGGATGGAGGCGCTGATCGCCGCCGGCCGCCGCCACGAGGCGGCGCGATGACCGCCGTCCTGACCGGGTCGCAGATCGAGGAGCTGATCTTGGGCGCGCTCAACGACGTCAACGAGGAGCAGCCCGAGGACGAGCGGATCGAGGTCGGGCCCAACACGCCGCTCTTCGGCCCGGACGCCCAGATCGACTCGCTGGCGCTCGTCTCGGTCATCGTCGACGTGGAGACCGCGCTGAACGTCGACTACGACCTGCCGATCTCGCTCACCGACGACCGCGCGATGACCCGCGAGATCTCGCCGTTCGACGACGTCCAGACGCTCAAGGACTACATCGTGGAGCTCGTCGCGGAGCAGGCATGAGCGGCCGCTACGAGGGCAAGGTGGCCGTGGTCACCGGGGCCAGCCGCGGCATCGGGCACCTGCTCGTGGAGTACCTGCTGGGCGAGGGCGCACAGGTCGCCGGCATCAGCCGCGGCGAGGTGACGGACGCGCCGGAGGGCTACACCCACTACGCGGTCGACGTCACTGACGCGCGCGCGGTGCAGATGGCGTTCGCCCGCATGGCCCGCGGGCACGGCCGGGTCGACATCGTGATCAACAACGCCGCGGTGCTCACGTCGCAGTACGCGATGATCATGCCCGCGGCCAACGCGCAGGCGATGGTGGACATCAACCTGCTCGGCACGTTCTACGTCACCCGCGAGGCGGCGAAGCTCATGCGCAAGGCCGGCAAGGGCCGGATCATCAACATCGGGTCGATGGCGGCGAGCCTGGAGCCGATCGGGGACTCGCTGTACGCCGCCACCAAGGCGGGCGTCTCCACGATGGCGGCGGTGTTCTCGAAGGAGTTCTCGACGTTCAACGTCACGTGCAACACGATCGGCGTCACCGCGATCCCCACCGACATGCTCGCCCAGCACGACCGCGCGGTGATCGACGCGATCATCGAGCGGCTGCCGGTCCCGCGCTACGCCGAGCCCGACGACATCTTCAACGTGGTCGACTTCTTCGCGTCCGACCGCAGCTCCTACATCACCGCCCAGACCGTCTTCCTCGGGGGCGTGACCGCGTGATCGAGCGCGTCATCGACGAGCATCTGCGCGCGAACACCTACGTCGTCGCGACGGAGGCGGCCGGCGAGGTCGTGGTGATCGACCCGGGCCTGGACCGGGACGGTGTCCGGGAGGCCGTCGGCGACCGCCGGGTGGCCGCGATCGCGCTCACGCACGGGCACTTCGACCACGTCGGCTCCGCGCACGAGCTCCAGCAGGCCTCCGGCGCGCCGCTGTACATGCACCGCGGCGACGCGAAGGTGCTGCGCTCGGCGAACTTCCTGCTGATGGCGTGCAAGCTCGAGCAGCGGATCACCGTGCCCACGGTCGACCACCTCGTCGAGGACGGCGCGACGGTCGCGCTCGCCGGCGGGCCGCTCCGCTTCATCCACACTCCGGGGCACACGCCCGGCAGCTGCCTGATCGAGTTCCGCGGCACCCTCTTCACCGGCGACACGATCTATCGCGACAAGGTCGGGATGGCCGAGTTCCCCGGCGAGGACAAGGACGTGCTGCGCGCGTCGATCCTCGCCGTCTGGGACCGCCTCGACGACGACCTGTGGACCTGCCCCGGCCACGGCGGGATGGGCCGCGTCGGCGACATCAAGCGCGACAACCGCGCGCTGCGGGAGTTCCTGGCGCTGGAGGGGGCGGCGCGCTGATGGGCATCGGGATCGTCGGCGTCGGCCACCAGCTCTCGGGCCGCGAGGAGACCAACGAGGAGCTGTGCGCCCTGCTGCCCGACACCACGCCCGAGTGGATCGTCGAGAAGACCGGGATCACCCGCCGCTACCTGGCCACCGAGGACGAGACCGCGTCGGGGATGGCCATCGCCGCCGCCCGCCGGGCGCTCGAGATGGCCGGCATCGGCGGGCAGGACGTCGGGCTGATCATCGCCTGCACGTTCTCCGCCGACTACGCCTTCCCGCCCGTGTCGGCCAAGATCCAGCACGAGCTGGGCGCCAAGGGCGCGCAGATCTTCGACCTGCAGGCCAACTGCGCGGGGTTCGTGAGCGGGCTGACGGTCGCGTCGGACCGGATGCGCGCCGATCCCGAGGTGCGCTACGCGGTCGTCGTCGGCGTCGAGCTGCACACGCGCTTCATCGACCGCACCGACGTCGACACGGCGATCTACTTCTCCGACGGCGCCGGCGCCGCGGTGCTGGGCCACGTGCCGGACGACGCGGGCATCCTCGCCTCGGCGTTCTTCACGGACGCGTCCAACTACGAGTCGGTGCGGCTGCGGCTCGGCGGCTCGACCTACGCGGGCGCGAACGGCGAGCTGCCCGAGGACGCGAAGCACATCGAGCAGAGCGGCCTGGCCACCTGGAAGCAGGCGGTGACGCACCTGCCGATCACGGTGCGGCGCGCGCTCGAGAAGTCGGACGTCGACCTCGCCGACGTGGACCTGTTCCTGTTCCACCAGGCCAACCTGAACCTGCTCCAGTACGTCATCCGCAAGCTCAGGCACCCGCCGGAGCACACGTACACCAACGTCGAGCGGATCGGCAACACGGGCGCGGCGTCGGTGGGGATCGTGCTCA
>DASUAS010000371.1:0-7792 GCA_035763625.1 Acidimicrobiia bacterium | reverse complement strand
GCGACGACGCGTCGCCGCGGTGACGAACGGTGACGACGTCGATCAGGTGAGCGGACAGCCGTCGCTCGTGAGCGTTGCTGCCGCGTTGGGGTCGGTGGCGGGCTCCCAGTGCCCGCTCCGCGCCCACTTGGCGGGACCGTTGGCGGTCCCCGACTTCCCGCTGGCGCAGATCGACCAGAACTCGTAGGGCGCGGTCGTGCGGTCACCGGCCGCGTCGAGCTCGATGGTGCCGGTGACGCCCTGGTAGCCGTTGGCCGCGGTGGTGAACGCGCTGCGGAGCGCGGCGTTGTCGGGTTGGTCACCCGCCGCCAGCAGGGCTTTGGCCGAGACGTTGAGCGCGTCGTAGGCCGCGAGCGTGAACGCGTCGGCCGGCGCCTTGGCCTGCTTGCTGATGCGCTTCAGCAGCGGTGCGTCCTTGGTGGCGCGGTCGGCCGGGAGTGCGACGAGCGGGCTCGGATAGCCCTTCACCGACTCCGCGAACGCGGCCGAGTCCTTGTTCTGGAGCAGGGGGGTGGCCTGCGCCGAGCCGTCACCGCCGTACCAGCGCACGGTGGCGAGCGCCGGCGTGGCCTTCGCAGCCGCGAGGATGTCGGCGGTCTCCTCGAATCCGGCGAGGTACACGGCGACGTGGTCGGCGCCAACCGCCGCGACCGCATCGTTCACCTGGGACGTGATGGCGGCAAGCGCATCGGTGTATTCGGTGGTGTCGGTCTCGTAGCGGAAGCCGTCGCTCACGGTCGCGCCCTCGGCAGCCCCGGTGGACCGCACGGTGTCGGCGAGGCCCTGGTTGCCGGCGTCGTTGCGCCACATGGGCACGATGCGGGTGGCACCATCCTTCACCATGAGGTCGGTGATGGCCTTGCCCTCGACGTGGTCGGTGGGCACGAACCGGAACACGTTGTCGTCGGGGATCGCGAGCGAAGACGCGGTGCTGCCCTGCGACACCACCAGCACGCCGAGCTGCTCGGCGAGGTCCTTGATCGCCGCGACCTCGGAGCTCGTCTGGGGGCCGATCACGACGTGGGCCCCCTTCTTGGCCAGCGCCTCGAGCCCGGTGACCGCCTTCGGGGGTTCCTGGTTCGTGTTGTAGACGTCGAGGACGAGCTTCTTGCCGTCACGGGCCGACGACGGTTGCGCGTTCCAGTGCTTCACCGCGTCCTGCAGCGCGGCCTTCGAGGTGGTGCCCAACGTCGATCCGCCACCGGTGATCGACAGCAGCGCGCCGATGTGGATGGTCGAAGCTGACGAGCCAGCCGCCGCCGCAGCCGGAGTCGCCACTGCCCCGAGCGCCACGACGGCGACGAGAGACGCGATGAACGAACGCATGACGAAGATCCCTTCCCAAGCCCTGGAGATCGGCGAGTATCGCAGGCCATCGGCACGTCGTGGCGGCACCCGAACGCCGCTGTGACGCTTGGCCGGACGCGACGAGGGAGTGGATGGACACCGAGCAACCGATCGGCGTGATGCGCACGAGCGGCCCGGTGGGATGGCTCGAGCTGTTCTACGACCTGGTGTTCGTCGCCGCGGTCGTCACGTTCAGCGACGCCATCAGCCTCGACCCCGACCTCAGCCGCATCGGCGCGGTCGACGCGGCTTTCGTGGCGATGTGGCTGATCTGGGTGGCAACCACGCTGCACGCCAACCGCTACCGCGAGGACGACGCGGTGCAACGCGGCCTCGTCCTCGTGCAGATGTTGCTCCTCACCGTCAACGCGCTCGCCGTCGGTGACGGCTTCGGCGCGCACCCGGAGCTGATCTCGGTGACCTACGGGTTGCTTGCCCTCGACGTGGCGGTGATGTACGGGTGTGCGGCTCTGCGTCACGATGACTCGAGCCGCTTTGCCGCGACGCGTCGCAACCAGTACTTCGCGGCAGCGGTGCCGATCCTGCTCAGCGTGTTCACCCCCGACGCAGGGCGCATCGCGCTGTGGAGCGTCGGCACGCTGCTGCTCGCGTGGCCGACCCTGGGGTTCCGCTTCGGCCGCGAAGGGTTGCACGTGGCGTTCGACGAGCACCACTTCGTGGAACGGCTGGGTCTGCTCACCATCATCGTGTGCGGCGAGTCGTTCGTGAAGGTGTCGCTGCTGGCCGCGGACGGAACCCTCGACGGCATCGACCTGACCGTGCTGGTGACGATGTTCGTGTTCGTCTTCGGCGTGTGGTGGGCGTACTTCGACGACGTGCCCGGCGCGGGCGTACGCCCCGAGCCGCTGCGCACGGCGGGGTGGCTGCTCGGGCACCTCGTGGTGCAGCTCTCGCTGGTCGCGGCGGCGGTGGGCTACGGCAAGGTGCTGGGGTACGAGCTCGGCTCGACGTTGAGCGACGACACGTCGCTGCTCCTCACCGTGCCGCTCGTGGGCGTGCTGGTCGGGCTCGCGGTCATCGGCGTGTGCAGCCGACGGGCACCCCAGCGCGGTCTCGTCGTGCTGCGGCTCGGCGTCGCCGCCCTGGTCGCCGTGGCCGCGGTCGTCACCTGGCAGACCGGGTGGATCAGCGCCGACGGCGGTGCCCTCGTGCTCGCGCTCGTCTGCCTCGGGCAGGCGGCCGCCGCGGCCGTCCTGCGGCGGCGCACGCGCGTCCTGGCCGCGTCCTGAGGCTTCGCTCGGCCGCGTCGGCCTGGGGTACAAAGGGAAGCGGACGCTGGACGATTCCTTGGGGGACTGCCATGGCCATGGCGACGACCGACCACTACACGCTCATCTCGGCTGACACGCATGCCGGCGCGAACCACGAGACCTACCGCGAGTACCTCGCCAAGGAGTACGTCGCCGACTTCGACGCGTGGCGTGACAAGTACAAGAATCCCTGGAAGGACCTGCGCGACACCAGCCTGCGCGTGCGCAATTGGGACGACGAGCGGCGCAACGCCGACCAGGAGCGCGACGGCGTCGTCGGCGAGGTGATCTTCCCCAACACGGTCCCGCCGTTCTTCCCGAGCTTCGTGCTCTTCGCGCCGCCCGCCACCGCAGACGACTACGCGCACCGACGCGCCGGCATCCAGGCCCACAACCGTTGGATGGTCGACTTCTGCTCGCACTTCTCCGAGCGGCGCGCCGGAATCGGCCAGATCTTCCTGAACGACATCGACGACGCGATCGAGGACGCGAAGTGGATCAAGGAGCACGGCCTGCGCGGTGGCGTGCTGCTCCCGAACATCCCGCCCGACGTGAAGTGGGTGAAGCCGCTCTACGACCCCGAGTACGACCGACTCTGGGCCGTGCTGCAGGACCTGGAGATCCCGGTGAACGCGCACGGCGGCACCGGCTCACCCGACTACGGCCGGTACGCCTCGGTCCCGATGATCATGATCAGCGAGGTGCCGTTCTACTCGCAGCGACCGTTCGTCCATCTGACGCTCGGCGGCGTGTTCGAGCGCTACCCGCGCCTCAAGTTCGTGATGACCGAGATGGGCGCGGCGTGGATCCCGCCGCTGCTCAAGCAGCTCGACGGCATCATCGCCAACGTCAAGAAGGGCGAGATCGGCGAGCTGAAGTACACGAAGGAGAACGCGCTCGATCGTTCGGCCACCGAGTACTTCAACCAGAGCTGCTGGGTCGCGGCGAGCCAGCCCGGGCCGGCCGACGCGGCCGCCCGCGAGGTGATGGGGGAGGAGCGCTTCATGTGGGGGAGCGACTACCCCCACGACGAGGGCACCGGCCCGTTCACCACCGAGCACCTGCGCCAGGTGTTCCACGGCGTCGACCCCACCGAGCTCCAGCGGATCCTCGGCGGCAACGCGGCGAAGCTCTACGACTTCGACCTCGCGGCGCTGAAGCCCCTGGCCGACCGGTACGGGCCGACGGTGGGCGAGGTGTCGCAGCCGCTCACCGAGCTCCCGGAGAACCCGAACATGGCGCTCATCCGCGGCGCGCAGGGCTACAAGATCGCCTGACCCGGGGCGGCGCGGGTCGAGAGCGCGCGCTGCAACACGACGACGTCGTCGGCTTCGCGCCGGCCGGTCTCGAACGGCACGTCGCCGAGACCGGGCAGCGTGAGGTCGAAGGACGTCGCGCCGAAGCGGGCGATGCCCAATGGACCCATCGCGACTTCCGCGAGTGGGAACGCGCCCAGCAGGACGCGCGCGTTCGGCGCGCGCCCGCTGTCGAAGACGAGGAGCCGACGGTCCGTCACCACGCACGGGCGGTAGCGACGCCACGACTGGTGGATGCCGAAGCGGACCTTCCCCGTCCGGCCGCCGGGTTGGCGTGGAAGCTTCGGCACCGACGCGAAGGGCAGCATCGCGACGATGCGCTCGCCCCGCTCGAGCTCGGCGGCGGCGTGCGCGCGGAGTCGACGCCGGTACGGGTCCTCGGTCCGGTCAGAGCGCATCGCTGCCCAGCTCCCCGGTGCGGATGCGACCGAGCGTCTCGATCGGGAGGATCCAGAACTTGCCGTCGCCGATCGTGCCCGTGCGCGCGTTGTCCATGATCGCGGTGACGATGCGATCGGCGTCGGCGTCGTCCACCACCAGCTCCAGGCGCAGCTTCGGGATGTACGCGATGTGGTACTCGGCCCCTCGGTAGACCTCGGTGTGGCCCTTCTGGCGGCCGTGACCGCGCACCTCCGAGATGGTGATCCCGGAGATGCCGATCTCGTTGAGCGCGTCGGTCACCTCGTCGATCTTGAACGGCTTGATGACGGCGATGATCAGCTTCATGAGCGCGTGTTCCTCCTCGTCTTCCGCGGCAACGGGGTGTCAGCTCGCACCGACGGTCGTGCCGTCGCCGGTCGGTGTCGTGCCGCTCGGGGCGTCGAGCTCGTGCGTGACACCGAGGTCGGTCTCGGCGCGGAGCACGAAGTCGGGGTAGCAGAACTGGCCGAACTCGGCTTCGTCGAGGCCGGCGATCTCCACGTCGGGGTCGACGCGGAGCTTCACCCAGCGGCGGATGACGATGAAGATGAGGTACGTCACGCCCCAGGCCCAGATGAAGCCGACCACCGCGCTGATCACCTGCGCCACGAGCTGGCCGCCGTCGCCGTAGAAGAGGCCCTTCACCGTGCCGGGCACGCCGTTCCAGAGCTGGCCGTACGTGCCGTCGGCGAAGAGACCGACCGCGAGCACGCCCCAGAGCCCGCACATGCCGTGCACGGAGATCGCGCCGCACGGGTCGTCGACCTTGAAGACGTTGTCGAACCACCCGACGCTGTAGCAGACCAGGAAGCCGGCGATCATGCCGATGACGATCGACGCCCACGGCGCCACGAATGCGCACGGTGCGGTGATCGCGACCAGACCGGCGAGCATGCCGTTGCAGCTCATCGAGATGTCGGGCTTCCCCCATTTCGCGTTCGTCCACGCCATCGCGGTCACCGCGCCCGCGGACGCCGCGAGGAGCGTGTTCACCGCGACGACCGCGATGCGCAGGTCGGTGGCACCGAAGGTCGATCCGGGGTTGAACCCCATCCAGCCGAACGTGAGCACGAGCGTGCCGAGCACGACGTAACCCAGGTTGTGTCCCGGGAAGGCCCGGACGCTGCCGTCCTTTCGGTACTTGCCGATGCGGGGCCCGAGGATGATGGCGAGCGCGAGTGCCGCCCAGCCTCCGGTCGCGTGCACCACTCCCGATCCGGCGAAGTCGACTGCGCCGTGCCCGAGGTCGAGCGACTGGCCGAGGTGTGCGAGCCACCCACCGCCCCACACCCACATCCCGTAGATCGGGTAGATGACCGCACCCATCGCGATCTCGGCGAAGATGAACCCGGCGAACGTGACGCGCTCGGCGATGGCGCCGATGATGATGTAGCCCGCCGTCTCCATGAACACGACCTGGAAGAGGAAGAACGCCATCACGCCGACGTCGTAGGTGTTGCCGGTCTGCAGGAAGAAGCCGTGCAGACCGAGCAGGCCCGCGTTGCCGTGCCCGATGAGCGAGCTCAGTGGCCCGGCACCACCGATGTTGGCGACCGGCGCGACGCCGCCGAACTGGAACGCGAAACCGATCGCGTAGTACGCCAGCAGCGCGATCACGAACGACGAGAGGTTCATCATCATCATGTGACCGGCGTTCTTCGCTCTCGTCAGACCGGTGACGAGCAGCGCGAACCCGACCTGCATGAACAGCACCAGGAAGCCCGTGATGAGCAGCCAGGTGAAGTTGATCGAGATCCGGAGGTGTCCGGTCTCGTTGGCGAGCCGGTTGATGCCCTGCTGCGACAGCGTGACCTTCGACTGGCCGGTGGCGGCCAGGTAGTCCGACACGTTCCCGGTCTTGGTCCCGCCCGGGTCGGCGTGGTGGCCGACCTGACCGATCACGATCATCGCGACGAGCGTGACCAACGCCAGCAGGAAGACCTTCTTGGCTCTCGACACCCCGGCTCCCTTCGCCGTCCCCCGCGCCCGGTGCGAGCGCCAGGGAGAACGTAAAGAGGGGTCGAGAACGCCGCGTCTCCACGGGGTCAACCGGGGATTACGGAAGCCTCACGGTTCCCTTTCGTAAATCTGATGAACCGCACGGAAGTATTCGCAGTGATGACGCGCGTCTGACGGCTCGTCGTCGGACGCCAGTCGGTCAGTCGTCGAGCTCCTCGTCGTCGCCGATCCACCGGTATCCGATCCCGGGTTCGGTGAGGATCACGCGAGGGCGCGCGGCGTCGTCGTGCAGCTTGCGGCGCAGGTGGACCATGAACGCCCGGATGCGGCCGCGATCGCTCGGTGCCTGCGAGCCCCACACGGCTCGCAGGAGCTGCTCGCGGGTGACCAACCTTCCCCGGTGCTGCAGGAGGACCTCGAGGAGACGGAGCTCCGTGGGCGTGAGCGGCACCGGCTCTCCTCGCCACGTCACGCGACGCCGAGCCATGTCGATGACGACGTCGCCCGCGCGCACCGTCGACGAGCGGATGCCCTCCGCGCTCGCACGGCGCAGGTGGGCGCGGGAGCGGGCGAGCAGCTCGTCGGGCTCGAACGGCTTCACGACGTAGTCGTCGGCACCGGAGTCGAGCGCGGCGACCTTGTCGCGCAGGCTGTCGCGCACGGTCAGCACCACGACGGGGACGTCGGAGAAGGTCCGGAGGTGCCGGAGCGTCTCGAGCCCGTCGATCCCGGGCAGGGTCAGATCGAGCACGACGAGGTCGAGCGCGACGCCGGATGCGAGGCTCAGCGCCTCCTCCCCGCTCCCCGCTTCGGTCACGTCGAACTTCCAGTTGCGGAAGCTGGCCCGCAGCGCGCGGCGCAGCGTGCGGTCGTCTTCCACCAGCAACACCGCGTTCACGGAACGTCCTCGTCTTCGCGGCTCGGGGCGAGCTCGACGACGAAGGTGGCCCCGCCACCGGGTGTGGCTTCGCACCACACCGATCCATGGTGCGCTTCGACCAGTGCGCGCACGATGGTGAGCCCCAAGCCGGTGCCGCCGCCGTCGGTGGGCGCGTGCCGGCGCACGAACTCGTCGAAGATCCGCTCCCGATCGGTGGTGGGGACGCCGGGGCCGCGGTCGACCACCGCCACGCGCACGCGGCCGTCGTGCACGTCGCCGCGCACCTCGATCGGCGTGTCGCACCGGGCGTGGAGGGCCGCGTTCTCGAGCAGGTTGGCGAGGACGTGCTCGAGGAGCAGCACGTCGACGTCGACGGCGGGGAGGTCGGGATCGATCGCGAGCACGATGCGCGGGCTGTCGATCGCGCGGCTCCGGTGGGCGATGACGCTCTGGACGAGATCGACGGGTGCGATGGGCACGCGGTCGGGGATCACCGGTCCGTTGCGGATGCGCGCCATCTCGAGCACCTTGTCGACCAGGCGTTCGAGCCGGGCCGTCTCCGACCACGTGTCCTCGAGCAGCTGGCGGCGCTCGTGGGC
>DASUAS010000370.1:0-5199 GCA_035763625.1 Acidimicrobiia bacterium | reverse complement strand
CGACCGGTTCCGCGCCCTGCCCATGGCGCGTTCCGCGGTGGTCGGCGGCCGCGCCATGGCCGACCTGCTGCGCCAGGCCGCGCTGCTCGCGATCGTCACGCTGGTCGGGTTCCTGGTGGGCTTCGGCTTCCACGGCAGCTTCGGCGGGATCGTCCTCGCCTACGTGATCGCGCTGGCCTGGGGCTTCGCGATGTTCTGGGTGTTCGCGGCCATCGGTCTCTTCGTGCGCGACACCGAGACCGCCCAGGCCGCGTCGACACCGTTCTTCATCATGGTGTTCGTGTCGTCGTCGGTGATCCTCGTCGACACGCTGCCCGGTTGGTTGCAGCCCATCGCCCGCAACCAGCCGCTCACCCAGGTGTGCAACGCGATGCGCGGCCTGATGGACGGGAGCGCGGGCGCGGCGCTGGTCGAGCACTCGACCGGCCACTACGTGCTCACCTCGTTCATCTGGTGCGCCGCGATCACCGCGGTGTTCGCGCCGCTGGCGATCTACGCGTACCGCCGTCCCTGACCTCCGCCGGCCCGACCGCTACTCGCGCACACCCTTGAGCGCGCGCTCGGCCTCGCGCTTGGCGTCCCGCTCGGCGATGGCCTGGCGCTTGTCGTAGTCGCGCTTGCCGCGAGCCAGCGCCAGCTCCACCTTGGCCCGGCCGTCCTTGAAGTACACCCGGAGGGGCACGAGGGTCGTGCCCCTCTCGGTGAGCGCCCGCTCGATGTCGACGATCTCCTTGCGGTGGAGGAGGAGCTTGCGCTTCCGAACGGGATCCAGGTCCTCGCGGGAGTAGGCGTAGGGCGACACGTGCATGCCGAGGAGCCACAGCTCGTCGTCGTCGATGCGGGCGTAGGAGTCCTGCAGGTTGGCCCGGCCCTCACGCATCGACTTCACCTCGGGGCCGGCCAGCATGATCCCGGCCTCCCACGTGTCGAGCACGTGGTAGTCGTGGCGCGCCTTGCGGTTGGTGATGACCAGCTGGTCCCCACGTCTGCTCACCGGCAGCACGGTAGCGTTCGCCCTCCATGGCGGAGATCGTGAACGTCGAACAGGCCGCGTCGTGGGACGGTCCCTCCGGCGCGGCGTGGGTCGCCCGCGAGCAATTCCAGAACGCCGCGCTCGCCGCGCACACCGAGCTGCTCATGGCTGCCGCATCGGTGCAGCCCGCCGACCACGTCCTCGACGTCGGATGCGGGACCGGTGACACCACGCGGACGTGTGCCCGGCTCGCGGCCGACGGCGACGCGCACGGGGTCGACCTCTCGACCGCGATGCTGGCCCGGGCGCGTGAGCGCGCCGCAGCCGAGGGCGTCACCAACGTGACCTTCGAACAGGCCGATGCTCAGGTGCACCGGTTCCCCGACGCCCGCTTCGACCTCGTGCTCAGCCGCTTCGGCGTGATGTTCTTCGCCGATCCCCTGGCGGCGTTCGCCAACCTGGCTCGGGCCTCGAGGCCGGGCGCCCGCTTCGCCGCGGTGGTGTGGCAGCCGGTCGCTCGCAACGCGTGGCTCCAGGTCCCCCGCGCCGCGCTGGCCATCGGTCGAGAGCTCCCGCCCGTCCCCGAGGACGTGCCGGGGCCGTTCGGACTCGCCGACGCCGACCGGGTGCACCGCATCCTCGGCCAGGCCGGTTGGTCCGACGTGCACCTCGACGACGCGCGGGTGTCCTACGACTACGGCACCGATCCCGCGACCGCGGCGCGGCACGCGAGCGAGATCGGCGTCCTGCGCGGGCTGCTCCAGGATCTCGACGACGCGCAGACCACCCGCGCGATGGCCGCGCTCACCGACGCCATGGTGGAGCACCACACCGCGGAGGGCGTGCACCTCGACTCACGGGTCTGGGTGGTGAGCGCGGTCCGTTAGATTGCCGCGATGGCACCGCCCGACCTTTGCCTCACGCACGAGCAGTACGAGACGATCATCTCGCACTGCTTCGACGGATTCCCCGACGAGGCGTGCGGATTGCTCGCCGGTCCGCTCGATCCCGCGACCGCGGCCGGTACGGGCGAGGTCAGTGCCGCGTACCCGTGCGAGAACGCCGACCGCTCGGCGCGCACCTACACGGTCGATCCGGGTGACTACCTGCGATCGATGCGAGACGCGGAGTCGCGCGGCCACGAGATCATCGGCGTCTGGCACTCGCACACCCACACCGACGCGTACCCGTCGCCGACAGACGTGCGGCAGTCGGTCGATCCCGCGTGGTGGTACGTCATCGTGAGCTTGAAGCACGGCGAACCGGTGCTGCGCGCCTACGAGATCCGCGACGGCGCCATCGCCGAGGTGCCGGTCGAAGTCGGGTGAGCGTCAGGCGTCGCCGGGGAGGGTGACGAAGTCGATCAGTTGCTCGACGGCGGCCACGAACGGCTGCTCGAGCTGCTTCCAGTCGCGGACCGAGTCGAGGATGCGCCGCCACATGGTGCGTGGGTCCTCCACGCCCAGCTCGCGGCAGATCCCCGTCTTCCAATCCTGGCCCTTGGGGATCACCGGCCACGCCTCGATGCCGACGGCACGCGGCCGCACCGCCTCCCACACGTCGACGTAGGGCGTCCCGCTCACGAGCACGTGGGGATGACGCACCGAAGCGGCGAGCCGCGCCTCCTTGCTCCCCGTGACGAGGTGGTCGAGCAGCACGCCGAGTCGGTGCCCCGGACCCGGCGCGAACGCGCGCACCTCGTGTTCCAGATGGTCGGCACCGTCGAGTCGCTCGACGACGATGCCCTCCACCCGGAGGTCGTCACCCCACACCTTCTCGACCAGCTCGGCGTCGTGCACACCCTCGACCCAGATGCGGCTGCCGCGCGCGACGCGCGCCTTGGCACCGACCACGGCGCGGCTCCCTGACGCGGTGCGACGATCGGGCGCGACGCGCGGCCCGTCGTCGCCGCCCTCGTCCGGCTGTGCGCGCACCGGTACGAGATGGGTGGCGGTCCCGTCGACCGCGAACGTGCCGGGCAGGTTGCGGTAGCGGCGAACGAGGCCGGTGTGCCCGCGCAGCACCACCTCGTCGCCCTCGAGCGCGACGAGCTCACCCGTGAACCCCGACGCGCGATGCAACACCCGGATCCCGGGCGTCGCCTCCCGGTGCGGATATTGCGCGGCGGTGCGCTCGGGCCCGTCGATCGGACCCGAGAGGATCCCGCCCGAGCTCAAGCGGGGGCGAGGACGCGCGGCCCAGGCGTCCACTTCACCGGCATGTGCTTGATGCCGCCGATGAAGTTCGACAGGAGCCGGTCGGGCTCACCCGCGAGCTGCATGTCGGGCATCCGCCGGACCAGCTCCTCGAGGATGAGACGCAGCTCCGTGCGCGCGAGGTTGGCGCCGAGGCAGAAGTGCGAGCCACCGCCGCCGAACGCGACGTGGGGGTTCGGGTCGCGCGTGATGTCGAAGACGAACGGGTCGTCCCAGATCTCCTCGTCGCGGTTCGCCGAGATGTGCCAGATGATCACGCGCTCGTCGGCGTCGATGGCCTGGCCACGAATCTCGGTCTCGGTGGTGGTGGTGCGACGGAAGTGCAGCACCGGCGAGCCCCACCGGAGGATCTCCTCGACCGCGTTCGCGATGTGCGCGTCGGGGTCGCTCTTCAGCAGCTCGAACTGCTCGGGGTTGGTGAGGAGCGCGTGCATGCCGTGCGCGGTCGCGTTGCGCGTGGTCTCGTTCCCCGCGACCGACAGGAGCAGCATGAACATGTCGAACTCGAGCTCGCTGAGCCTCTCGCCGTCGATCTCGGCGTTGAGCAGCTTGGTGACGATGTCGTCGCGGGGATCCTCGCGTCGCAACGCGGCGAGCTCGTTGGAATAGGCGAACAGCTCGACGAACGCGCCCTGCTGGTCGTTGTTCTGGTACTCGGGGTCGCCCGCGCCCACCATGCGGTTGGACCACTCGAAGAGCTTGCGGCGATCTTCTTGCGGTACCCCCATGATCTCGGCGATCGCCTGCAGGGGTAGCTCCGCCGCGATCTCTTCGACGAAGTCGGCCTCGCCCTTCTCGATCACGTTGTCGACGATCAGCGTGGCTCGGTGCTGCAGCGCCTCCTCGATGAGCCCGATCATGCGCGGCGTGAAGCCCTTGTTGACCAGCAGCCGGTAGCGCGTGTGCTTCGGCGGGTCCATGTCGAGCATGAGGACGCCGCGCGTGTCGAACGGCATGTCGGGGTCTTCGCCGATCGGGTACTGGCCCGACATCATCATCGTGCCGCCGATCTCGGACGAGAACGTGGCGGTGTCGCGGTTCACCTCGATGAGGTCGTCGTGCTTCACCACGTTCCAGTAACCGCCACCCTTGAGATCGTCGACCTGCCAGTAGATCGGAGCCTCGGCGCGGAGCCGACGGAACATCTCGTGGTGTTCCATGTTCTTGAACCGCATGGGATCGCTGAGGTCGATGCCCTCGATGACGGTGCGCTGCATGGGAGCCTCCTTGGGCTGACACGTCCAGGCTATTTGACCTGATGAACCTTTTCGGACCGAGGGCCCGGTGTTGGGTTCAGCCCAACAGCGTCGAGACCGTCACCGGGGTGAGGTTGCGTTGCTCGAGGCCGTCGAGGATCGCCGGCATCGCCTGCACCGTCCCGGCGTGACCGAAGTGGAGGCTGACGATCGAGCCGGGCTTCACCGCCGCCAACGTCCGTTGCGTCACCACCGCCGCGCCCGGGTCGTCGTAGTCGAGCGGATCGACGTCGAAGCCGAGCACGGTCGAGTACCCGGCCTCCGCCGCGACCGACAGGATCTGGTCGCCGGGTGACGCGGTGCCGTCGTCGGTGCCCGATGGCCGGAACGCGACGCCGGGGCCACCGGTGAGGTTCACCAGCACGCTGCGACACCGCGTCACCTCGTCGAGCTGGGCGTCGCGGCTCAGGTCGAAGAACGACGGATGCGTGTAGGTGTGGTTGGCGAACTCGTGTCCACCATCCGCGATGCGCTTCGCCATGTCCGGGTTGGCCTCGAGCCAGTTGCCCACGATGAACGAGGTCATCTTGACGTGGCGGCTGTCCAGCACGTCGAGCAGCTGGTCAGCCAGACCCAGATCACCGTTCGTGTGGAACGTCAGCGCGACGCGCGGCTTCGTCGTGGGGCCCGAGACGACGAAGCGCGCCTCGGCCGGTGCGGTGCTCGGGGGAGCGGTGGCGACGGTGGGCGCCGCACTGGTCACGGTCGTCGCAGTCGTCGCCGCCGCACCGCTGCTGCCGCCGTCGCCCCCACA
>DASUAS010000369.1:0-6297 GCA_035763625.1 Acidimicrobiia bacterium | reverse complement strand
ACCCGTTCTCTCACCGTCCGTGGGCGTATGACGCCGCCGAAGGGCGCCAAAACGTGAAACCGGGGGGTCAGGGGCAGCGGCAGTAGCGGAGGAAGAGGAAGCCGGCATCGTCGAGGAAGCCGTGCGCCAGCTCCCAGAGCGACGCGTCGGCGTCGGGGCCGTGGGCGACGCGGGCCGAGTCGCCGGCGACGACGCGGGGTGCGATGGTGACGAAGAACTCGTCGAGCAGGTTCTGTGCGGCGAGGAGCCCGGCCAGGGTGGGACCACCCTCCGACACGAGCACCTGGCCGGCCAGTGCCGTGGCCACCGTCTCGAGATCGACGAACGGGCCGTCGCCGGCGCGCAGCTCGGGGATGCCGTCGGGCACGGCCCCGACGCTCTCGGGCACCACCAACGTCGCCCGACCCGACGCGAAGAGCTCCTCGGCGCCGGTGACGTCGGTGGTGTCGGACACCACGTAGAGCTGGAGCTGCGGCGGGTCGGGGACGCGGTAGTGCTCGGCGATGACGGTGCCGAGTCCGACGAGCACGCCGTCGGCGCGGGCGCGGAGCGCGGCGAACACCGCGTGGTCGTCGCGGTTGCCGAGAGATCCCGACACGCCTCCGACCGCAGTGCCGCCGTCGATCGACGAGATCATGTTGAGCCGCACGAACGCGCGATCGGTGGGACGAGACTCGGGCAACGCGACGTGCGCTTCCACCGCCGACTCGGGCGTGGCGCGCTGGTCGAGATCGAGGATGCGCACCCCAGCACCCTAAGCGGCCGCTCCCACCGCCGTTCCCGCCGTCCCCGCCGCCCCCGCCTTCGCCGCGGGCGTGAACGGATACGCGAGGTGGCGCAGGTAGCCGTCGGCAGGCACCGGCGAGCGGGTGCCGAAGCCGACGGGGCGCTCGCCCTGCGGCAGGTGGGCGGTGCCGAACAGCTTGTCGACGACCGGGAGCCCGAAGTTCTTGTCGCGCGCGGCATCGTCGATGGCATGGTGCCAGTGGTGCCACTCCGGCGTGTTGATCACCCACCGCAGTCCCGGGAAGCGGAGCCGGACGTTGGCGTGCTGGAAGAGCGCGAGCAGCGTGATGAACACCGCGACCCCGCCGAACACCCCCGCCCCGTACCCGAGCAGCACCAGCGGGAACGCGGTGAACGCCTGCGTGAACGCCTGGTCGAGCGGGTGCAGCCTTCCCGATGCGACCCAGTCCATCTGCTCGATGCTGTGGTGCACGGAGTGGAAGCGCCACAGGAACGGCACCTGGTGGGTGAGCCGATGGCCCCAGTAGTTCGCCACCGCCACCACCGCGGCCGCGAGCGCGATCGCGGCCCACGTCGGGAGGCCGCCGACCAGATCCATCCGCCGCACCCAGAAGAACGGGACGGCGGCCGCGACCACCAGCACGATGACCGCGACCGTGGTGAGCACGTTGTTGACGAGGACGTGGGTGAGATCGGTGAGCAGACCCGGGCGGAACGTCTTCTGCTTGCGCAGCGCGAACAGCTTCTCCAACGGGACGAAGAGCACGAAGAGGAGCGCGATGCCGAAGACCGCAGTGCCCCGCATCAGGAACGCGAAGAGGAGTGCGACGCCGAACGTGATCCCGGTGACGTGGCGGCGCATGTCCGCCAGGCAACACCACTGCGGTCAGGGTCGCGCACCACGAGTGTGAAGGTTCCGCCAAGCCGTGGGATCGGCGCGCCTGGACAGGCGAGCAGGCCCTGGACGTAATCTCCCCTCATCAATTCGCTCCACCCGATTCGCTCCGTGACGTCCCGGGGAAGGGAAACCGCGTGACAGACGTCGTCCAGACCACGATCCAGTTCCCGTACAAGCGATCGCTCGGGCCGGTCGTGGGTGCGTTCATGACCGCGCTCACCGACCGGCGGATCATCGGCATCCGCAGCGGCGACCGCGTGATCGCCCCCCCGCTCGAATGGGATCCCGAGACCGCCGAAGAGCTCGCCCACGACTTCGTCGACGTCGGCCCTGCCGGCACCGTCGAGTCGTGGTCGTGGGTCGCCTCGCCCACCTCGCAGCACCCGCTCGACGTGCCGTTCGCGTTCGCGCTGGTGAAGCTCGACGGCGCCGACACCGCCTTCCTCCACGCGGTCGACGCGGGCTCGATCGACGCCATGAGCACCGGCATGCGTGTGGCGCCCCGCTGGCGGGCGACCCGCATCGGTCACGTCACCGACATCGAGGCCTTCGTCCCCGGCGAGGCCCCCGTGGTGCCCGACGACGACGGCGGAGCGGTCGACGAGCCGGTGACGATGATGGACTACAACGCGTCCATCACGTACACGCTGCCGATCACGCCCAACGCCAAACGGGCCGAGCAGGCCAACAAGGAGGGCCGCTTCATCGGGCTCGAGTGCCCGGTGTGCGGGCGCACGTACACGGGGGGTCGCGGGTACTGCCCGGTCGACAGCGTCGCGCTCGGCCCCGAGCACGAGGTCGAGCTGCCACAGCAGGGCACCGTCACCAACTACACGATCATCACGCCGGTGCAGTACCCGGGCCAGACCGAGACCGAGCCGTTCGCCCGCGTGCACGTGTGGCTCGACGGCACCGACGTCGTGCTCGGCTACCAACCGCTGCTCGACACGCCGAACGCCGACGTGCGCATCGGCATGCGCGTGTCCGCGGTGTGGGCGTCGGACGCCGAGCTGCAGGACCTCGCGTCCAATGCCGAGGGCCGCCTCCTCGGATGGATGCCCACCGGCGAACCCGACGACACCGACCCCGACCTCGTGAACAGGATCCAGTGATGCCCTCCGCAGACGACATCGCACTCGTCGGCTGGTCCATCTCGCCGATGGTGCGCAACACCGACAAGACCGAGGCCCAGCTGCTGCTCGAGGTGATCAGCGGTGCGGTCGACGACGCCGGCATCACCCGCCGCGAGGTCGACTTCACGTGCGCCGGCAGCTGCGACTACGTCGCCGGTCAGGCGTTCTCGTTCGTGCAGAACATCGACGCGGTGGGCGCGTGGCCGCCGAAGCGCGACTCGCACGTCGAGATGGACGGCGCGTGGGCGCTCTACGAGGCGTGGCTGCGGTTGCAGCTCGGCGACATCGACGTCGCGGTGGCGATGGGATCCGGTCGTTCGTCGACCGCCGATCCCGCGCTGATCTACCCGATGGAGATGGACCCGTACTACCTCGCTCCGCTCGGCACCGACGCCGCGTCGTTCGCGGCGCTGCAGGCACGGGCACTCATCGACGCGGGAAAGGTCACCGAACGTCAGATGGCCGAGGTCGCGGCACGCTGCCGGCGCGACGCGCAGGGCAACCCGCACGCGCAGATCACCGGCGACTTCGATGTCGACGCGCTGCTCAGCGAGGACTACGTGCGCTCGCCGCTGCGCAAGCACGACCTCCCGCCGATCACCGACGGCGCGGTCGCGGTCGTGATCGCCCGCGCCGACAAGGCGCGCGAGATGTGCGAGCACCCGGTGTTCATCACCGGCTTCGCGCACAACAGCGAGCTCCACTACCCGGGCATGCGCGATCTCACCGTCTCGCCCTCCACGACGCTGGCGGCGAAGGCCGCGGGGCTCGAGGAGGCGCCGGTCGAGGTGGCCGAGCTCCAGAGCGCGTTCAGCCACGAGGAGCCGCTGCTCGTGGAGGCGCTCGGCCTGGGCGCCGACGTCTCGGTCAACCCTTCGGGTGGCCCCCTCTCGGCCAACCCGATCATGGCCACCGGCCTCGTGCGCATCGCCGAGGCCGCCGCGGCCATCCGTGACGGCGGGAAGCAGCGGGCGCTGGCGCACTCGACGTCGGGTCCGTGCCTGCAGCAGAACCTGGTCTGCATCCTCGAGGGCCAATCCTCTGAAGGGCCAGCTACCAAAGGAACAGCCAAGTGAGCCACCAGCCGTGCGCCATCGTCGGGGTCGGCCAGACCCATCACAAGAAGGCGCGACGCGACGTGTCGTACGCCGGTCTCGCACGGGAAGCGGCGCTGCGCGCGCTCGACGACGCGCACATGACGTGGAGTGACATCGACGCGGTCGTCGTCGGCAAGGCCCCCGACCTGTTCGAAGGCGTCATGAAGCCGGAGCTGTACCTCACCGACGCGCTCGGCGCGACGGGCAAGCCGATGTTCCGCGTGCACACCGCAGGTTCGGTCGGCGGGACGACCGGCATCGTCGCGTCGCACCACGTCGAGACCGGACGGCACCAGCGCGTGCTCGCGGTCGCGCTCGAGAAGCAGTCGGAGGGCAACGCGCAGTTCGCGCTGGGCTCCGGTCGCGGCGCGTCGATCGGCGCCGGTGGTGCGTTCGCGCCGTACATGCGCCTCTACATGCACCGCACGGGTGCGCCCGACGACATCGGTCCGATGGTCGCGGTCAAGGACCGCCTCAACGCGCTCAAGAACCCGTACGCGCACCTGAAGCTCGCCGACATCTCCCTGGAGAAGGTGAAGGCGTCGCCGATGATGTGGGACCCGGTGCGGTTCCTCGAGTCGTGCCCGTCGTCCGACGGCGCGTGCGCAGTCGTGTTCACCGACGAAGCTGGCGGCAACGCGGCCGCAGCCGATGGTCGTCCGCCGGCGTGGATCCTCGGATCGGCGGTGCGTTCGGAGCCGTCGTCGTTCCCCGGCCGCGACCCGGTGCGCCCCCAGGGTGCGGTCGACTGCGCGGCCGACGTGTACGCGCAGGCGGGCATCACCAACCCGCTCGAGCAGATCGACTGCGCCGAGCTGTACGTGCCGTTCAGCTGGTACGAGCCGATGTGGCTCGAGGCCCACGACATCGCCGGGCCCACCGAGGGTTGGAAGATGGTGGAGCGGGGCGACACCGCGCTCGACGGATCGTTCCCGGTGAACATGTCGGGCGGCGTGCTCTCGTCGAACCCGATCGGCGCGTCGGGGCTCCTGCGCTTCTCCGAGGCCGCGCTCCAGGTGCGGGGCATGGCCGGTGAGCACCAGGTCGACGGCGCGAAGGTCGCGCTCGGCCAGGCCTACGGCGCGTCGGCGCAGTACTTCTCCATGTGGGTGGTGGCGAGCTCGCTCGACCCGTTCGGCGCCTGATCCTGCAAGCGAGCGGTCGGATGACCAGGTCTGGAGGGGCGGCGTGAACGAAGGCCACCAGTACTGCGACAGCCCCGAATGGCGGGCGGCGGTGCGGGACCAGATCATCCCCTGGGCGGTGCGCGACGTCGCGCTGGGCGACGACGTGCTCGAGATCGGCCCCGGCTACGGCGCGACCACCGACGTGTTCGCCGAGCTCTTGCCCCGCTTGACCAGCGTCGAGATCGACCCTGACCTCGCGGCGCGGTTGCAGGCTCGGTATTCGGGGACGCACGTCGAGGTGGTGCTCGGCGACGCCACCGCGCTCACGTTCCCGTCTGCCCGCTTCACTGGCGCGGTCTGCTTCTCGATGCTGCACCACGTCCCGTCGGCCGATCTGCAGGACCGCTTGTTCGCCGAGGCGGCACGTGTCCTCCGTCCCGGTGCTCCGTTGGTGGCCGTGGATTCGGTCGAGAACGACGGCGTGCGCGCCTTCCACGAGGGCGACACGTACCAGCCGATCGATCCGGCTTCCCTGCCGAAGCGGTTCGAGGCGGCAGGCTTCGCCGAGATCGAGGTGCGCACCGACGAGCACGGGTGGACCGCGCTCGCCAGACGAGCGTGAAGGGCTGACGACGGCCCTGGCCTTCGGCGCGAGGTCAGCCGCCGGCGGCGATGCGCTGCTGCAACGAGGAGATGAGACCGGTGGCCACCGCCGCCGCGGCGCGCCGTTCGCCCGCCTGGTTGTCGGCACCCGCGCAACCGTGCGCCGCGAACGCGGGATCGGTGCAGAAGTGGAGACCGTCGACGTAGCGCACGCCGACGGTGCCGGTGGCCGGATCGCAGCCCGGTTCGCCGCCGGCGACGCACGGCATCCGCCACACGTACTCGCCGGTGGCGTCGCGCACGAAGGTGCCGGCGTCGAGCAGCGTGACGTGCTGTGGATCGGCGTCGGCCACCTGCTTGTAGTACGCGGCCTCCTGCAGCGGTCCGGGTGCCATCTGGTCGGCCTGGGGCGTACCCGGGACGAACGGCACCGACGGGACCAGGTACACGTGGACCCCGGCCTTCTTCCACATCGCGATGAGCTGGTCGACGGTGGCGTGCCACGGCGATCCGCACCGGTTGTCGTAGGCCACGAACACGAAGAGCACGGCGGCGTCGGGACGCGTCTTCGGATCGAGCGTCTGCTTGCGGATGGCGGGCGCGGCGTTGCAGAGGAGGAAGCCAGGTGGGTTCACGCCTTCGAGGCTGGCGCCGCGCTGGTCGAGGATGGTGCCGAGGCAGTTGCGGATCTC
>DASUAS010000368.1:0-4409 GCA_035763625.1 Acidimicrobiia bacterium | reverse complement strand
TTCGCGGATGCGAGCCGGCGTTCCCCACACGATGAGATCGTCGATCACCTCGTCGGGCACCAGCTCGAGTGCACGGGTGCGGTCACCGGCGGCCCACGCGTCCCACATCGGCTGGAGCACGGGCCCGCGGCCGAGCCACTGGTGGAACTTCGCGTACACCTCGACGTTGAGATAGCTCGTGATCGAGCGTGCGGCGATGGTGCGTACGACGTCGAAGTCGTCGGTCGGTGCGACGAAGATGCGAGCGACGATCTCCTTGTCGCCGACGTACGGCTTGATCTGGGCCACGTCGGTCGCCGACAGCCAATTGATGATCGCGCCGTCGCCCTCCTCCCCGGCCAGCTTCAGCATGCCGGGCCGCAGCGCGGCCACGAGGATCGACGGCGCCACCTCGGGCACGATGCCGAGCCGGAAGCCCTGTACCTCGAAGGTGTCGTAGCGCTCGGTGACCTTCTCGCCGGTGAGCGCGCGGCGGAGGAAGCGCACGGTGTCGCGCGTGCGCCGGAACGGATCCACGAAGGGGATGCCGTTCCAACGTTCGACGATGGCGGGGGACGACGCGCCGATGCCGAGCGCGAAGCGACCGGGCGCGGCATCGGCCAGTGACGCGGCCGACTGCGCGAGCAGCGCGGGCCCGCGGGTGTACGCCGGCACGATGGCGATCCCGCCGCGCAGCGTGGGCGCCCACGCCGTCGCCAGCGCCAACGGGGTGAAGCCGTCGGGGCCGTCGGCCTCGGACGACCACACGTCGGTGAAGCCGAGTGCGGCGATCTCGTCGAACCACTCGCGGTGCGCGTGCAGCGGCACGCCGGGGATGGGCACGGTCACGCCGAAGCGGCGCGGGACGTCGACCATCGGGCGAATCTACGCCGCCCACCATTCGGTGTGGCTCGTGTGCGTCTACGGCACACCAGCCACGCCGAAACGGGATGGCCACGCCTCCGGTCCGGAGAGGTGTGCCTTGTAGGCTGCGACCACCATGTGTGGCATTGCCGGGTTCTGGGGCGCGCCCGACGCTGCCCTCCTGGCGAGCATGACCGGACGCATCGCCCACCGAGGTCCCGACGGCGAGGGCTTCTTCGAGCATCCGCTCGCCAGCCTCGGCCACCGGCGTCTCGCCATCATCGATCCGGCCGGTGGTCACCAACCGGTCGGCACCGACGACGGCTCGGTCCAGCTCACGTACAACGGCGAGGTCTACAACTTCCGTGAGCTGCGCGCCGAGCTCGAACCGCTCGGCCACACGTTCCACACGTCGTGTGACACCGAGGTGGTGCTGCACGCCTACGTCGAGTGGGGCACCGACTGCTTCGCCCGCTTCAACGGGATGTGGGCGCTCGCGATCCTCGACCTTCGCGAGGAGACAGGACACGGTCCGCGCCTCGTCCTCGCGCGCGACCACTACGGCATCAAGCCGCTCTACTACGCACGGTCCGCCACCGGTCGGGTGCTGTTCGCGTCGGAGGCCAAGGCGGTGCTCGCCGACCCCGAGCTGGTCACCGAGCCCGACCGCCAGTGGCTCTACGACTACCTGTTGCACGGCCTCCACGACCACAAGCCCCAGACCGCGTTCTCGGGCATCCGCGCGCTCGCGGCCGCGACCTGGGCGGTGGTCGACGCCGACGGCGTGCACGAGCAGACCTACTGGACGCCCTCGCTGGGCACCGATGCCACCCCGGATCCGGCCGAGTTCCGGGCGCGCTTCGAGCGATCGGTGGAGCGCCGGCTCGTGGCCGACGTCCCTGCCGGCACGTGCCTCTCGGGCGGGATCGACTCGTCGTCGATCGTCGGCATGGCGAACGGGCTGCTCGCCGAGCACGTCCCCGACGCGGTGTCGCTCGGTGACCACCTCAAGACCTTCTCGATCGTCTACGACGGCGATCCCATCGACGAGCGCGAGTACATGGACGCGGTCCTCGCCGAGGTCGACGCCGAGCCGGCCTTCGCCGAACCGACCTCCGAAGAGTTCGTCGCCGAGATCGACCGGATGGTGTGGCACCAGGACGAGCCGATCGTGTCGACCGGTCCATACGCGCAGTGGTGCGTCATGCGGCTCGCGCAGCCGAAGGTCACCGTGCTGCTCAACGGCCAGGGCGGCGACGAGCTGCTCGCCGGCTACGTGCCCTACCAGTACGTCTACCTGCGGGAGCTGCTGCGGCGCCGCCGGTTCGGGGAATTCACGCGCGAGGCGTGGGCGTCGCGCGACGTGCTGAAGCCGCTGGTGAAGCGGCGCCTGTCCGACCGTCGGCGCGCGCTGCCGATCAAGCCGTTGCTGCGACCCGAGCTGTACGAAGGGCTGGAGCCGCCCCGCTTCCAGCGTTCGCAGGACGATCTCAAGCGACGGCTCGTGGCCGACCTGCAGACGTTCTCGTTGCCGTCGCTGCTGCGGTACGAGGACCGCAACTCGATGGCGTTCTCGATGGAGTCACGCCTGCCGTTCCTCGACCAGGAGCTGGTCGACTGGGTGCTGCAGCTCCCGTCGTCGGCGATCGTGCACGACGGGTGGAGCCGGGCCATCCTGCGCGACGGGCTGCGCGGCGTGCTCACCGAGAAGGTGCGCACCCGTCGCTGGAAGGTCGGGTTCACCACCCCGGAGACCCGCTGGCTGCGCGCCCGGCGCGCGGCGGTGCAAGGGATCTTCCGCTCGCCGCAGTTCTGCGCGCGTCCGTACTGGGACGCGGCCGCGCTCGCCGACACGTTCGAGCGGTTCTGTGCCGGCGAGGTCGAGCCGTCGCAGATCTTCTGGCGTGCCATCAACACCGAGATCTGGCTGCGGGTGTTCTTCGACCACGACGGCACTTCACGCCGGGGCGCCGCCCCCGACTCGCATTTCACGCGAATCGGCGACGAGTGGCTCGCGTCTCGCAACGAGCGCGCTGCTGCCGCACTCGCGCAGTTCGCGGCCCATGACCAGCGGCACCTGTTCGCGCGATCGACGGTCGACGGACGCGACTACGCGCGCGCACCCATCCGTACCCGCCTGTTCGTCGCCGGCGATTCGCTGGTCGACGGTCTCACCGACGCGTTGCGCGCCGTCGAGCTCGCGCCCGACGACGTCGTCGCGATCAGCGAGAAGGCGGTGGCCATCTGCCAGGGGCGCTCGTACCCGGTCGGCGAAGTCCGCGCCCGTCCGCTCGCGCGCACGCTCTCACGGTTGGTCGGGCGCACCGCGTCGGGGATCGGCCTGGGCATCCCCGCGACCATGGAGCTCGCCATCCGCGAGGCGGGGGAGGCCCGCATCCTGACCGCCACCGCCGCCGCCGCGGTCACCAAGCCCTTCGGCGTGAAGGGCGTGTTCTACCGGGTCGCGGGTCCCGGCGTGCGCGCCATCGACGGGCCGACGCGCGGCACGATCCCACCGTACGACGGTCACGCCAAGCTGGGCCCCGCCGACCCCGAGGGCGTCGCCGCGGAGGTGGCGAAGGCGCTCGGCGTCGGCGTGGCGATCATCGACGCCAACGACATCGGTGTGAACGTCCTCGGCGTGTCAGACGGCGTCGATCCCGCACTGGTCGAGTCGCTGCTGCGGGACAACCCGCTCGGGCAGGGCGCGCAGCAGACCCCCGTCGCCCTCCTCCGCCCCGTCTGACCGCGCCCCACCACTCCCCACGCGAACCGGTGTCACGAGGCGGAACAGTTCCGCCGAAACGGCGCCGACTGCGAGGGGACGGTCACTCCAGGCCGATCATGGCCCGGAAGTCGGCGGTGGTGTTGACGTGTGGGAAGGGCTCGTCGGGCACCGGCACGCCGAGCGCGGCGCAGATCGGGGCCCAGCCGTCGCCCGGCTGCCAGTCGACGAGCCGCTCGGGATCGACCTCGGCGCGCACCGCGGCGTTGTGCTCCTCGTACGCGCGCTTGGCGGCGGCCTCGTCCTCCCAGTCGCGGGTGAACGTGCTGACGAAGACGGCCTCGGCCATCGCCACCTGCGCACCCATGAGCTCGGCGTGCTCCGGCGGGATCTCGCGCTTGTGGACCTGGAAGATCGTGTCGTGGGCGCTCTTCCACCAGGCGTCGGCGCTCGACCGCGTCGAGAGGAGGACGACGGCGTCGGGGTTGGCGTCGGCGAGCTCGCGCCAGAACGCGCACGCGGGCCAGTCGACCGTCGCCACGAACTCGGCGAGGAACTCGCCCCAGTCGGGCATCGCGCCGTCGGCGGCGGCGTGCCACACGGGGATGTCGGCGGGACGACCGAACGTCTCGCCCATGTGGTAGCAGCGACCGCCCAGCAGTTGCTGGAGTGCGAGCTGCAACGACGCGGTTCCGGTGCGTCCGACCCCTGCCCCGACCACCCGCAACGCCACGTCGTTCTCCCACCGGTCGACCGAATCGAGCGTGGCTGATGGTACGACAGGCCGTTAGCCTGCCGCCCGTGAGCCCACCGGAGCAGCCGTCCCGTGGTCGCCGGCCCG
>DASUAS010000367.1:0-9666 GCA_035763625.1 Acidimicrobiia bacterium | reverse complement strand
CAACCCCTCCTGGTCGAGGTGCTCTCTTCTAGCATTCGTCGCGTGTCGATGGTCGAGACGCTGCGCTCGGTGCTGCGCTTCCGCCGCTTCGAGCTGGATCCGGCGGCGCGCCGCCTGGCCCGGGCGGCAAGCGTGCACGATCTCCGCACGATGGCGCGTCGGCGCCTCCCGCGAGGGGTGTTCGACTACATCGACGGCGGCGCCGAGGACGAGCACACGATGGGCGAGAACACCGCCGCCTTCCGCCGCATCGGGTTCCACCCGCGGGTGCTGCAGGGAGTCGGCGAGCCCGACCCCTCGACGACGTTGCTGGGTCGACCGCTGCCGATCCCACTCGTGCTCGCCCCCACCGGTTTCACGCGCATCGCCGATCCCGAGGGCGAGCTGGCGGTCGCGCGCGCCGCGGCTCGCGCCGGCCTGCCGTACACGCTGAGCACGCTCGGCACCCGGTCCATCGAGGAGGTCGCCGACGCCGGCGAGGGTCGCAAGTGGTTCCAGCTCTACATGTTCCGCGATCGCGGCCTGTGCCAGGAGATGGTGAAGCGGGCGGCCGCCACCGGCTACGAGGCGCTCGTGTTCACCGTCGACCTCACCGTCCACGGTCGGCGCGAGCGCGACGTGCGGCGTGGCTTCGAGCTCCCTCCGAAGATCGGGCTCGACACGTTGCTCGACGGCGCCATCCATCCCGCGTGGACGTGGCACTTCGTGCGGAGCGATCCGATCCGCTTCGCCAACGTCGCCGGTCAGCACGTCGGCGACGGCACGACCGCGATCACGCTGGCCGAGTACATCGCGCAGCAGATGGACCCGGGGCTGACGTGGCGAGACGTCGAGTGGCTGCGCTCGATCTGGGACGGCCCGATCGTCGTGAAGGGCATCCAGACCGTCGCCGACGCGAAGATCGCGGCCGACGAGGGTGTCGAGGCGATCGCGTTGTCCAACCACGGCGGACGTCAGCTCGATTCCGCGCCCGCGATCGTCGACCTGGTGGCGCCAGTGGCCGACGCGGTGGGCGAGCGCGTCGAGATCATCTGCGACGGCGGCGTCCGACGCGGCAGCGACATCGTGAAGGCGGTCGCGCTCGGTGCCCGCGCCTGCATGGCCGGCCGCGCCTACCTCTACGGGCTGGGTGCGGCGGGCGAGCGGGGCGTCGACCACGTCCTCGCCCTCTTCGACGCCGATGTGCGCCGCGTCATGGCCCTCATCGGCGCGCACGACATCGCCCACCTCACCCGCGACCACGTCTCCGTCCCGCCGGTCTCACGAACATCTCGGAGTTGACCCCCATCGGTGTCACCGAACCCCGAGATGTTCCCGGGGTCCCGGGGTTCCCGGGGTGCGGGGGCGGTCAGCGGCCGGGGAGGGTGCCGCCGTCGACGGTGTAGAGCTGGCCGGTGATCCAGCTCCCCTGGTCGGAGCACAGGTAGACGGCCATCCAGGCGATGTCGTCGCCGGTGCCGGCCCGTCCCAGCGGGATCTGGCGCTCGACCATGGCGTCCCACCGCTCGCCGCGCGGGATGTCGTCGAGCCGGAAGGTGTCGATGATGCCGGGGCAGATCGCGTTGACGCGGATGCCGTCGCCTCCCAGCTCCGACGCCATCGCGCACGTGAGTGCGTGGATACCCGCCTTCGACGCCGCGTACGCCGCCGTGCGCGCGGCCATGAGCTTCCCGCCGATCGACGAGATGTTGACGATGCTCCCGCCGTCGCCTTGCGCGACGAGATGCTGGCCGAACGTGCGGCTCATGTAGAAGGTGCCGTTCAGGTTCACGTCGATGACGGTGCGCCACTGCTCGACGGGCAGGTCGACGACAGGCACGCGGTCGTCACCGCGCGCCGCACCCGCGTTGTTCACCACGATGTCGACGCGCCCGAGCTCGTCGAGCACACGGTGCGCGAGCGAGTCGACGGCGTCGGCGTCGGACACGTCGCTCACCACGGGGAGCGCGCGCCGGCCGAGCGCCCGCACCTCGTCGGCGACCGAGTCGATGTCGCGCCAGCGGACCGCCTGCTCGTCGTCGGGGTAGCGCTCCGGTGGACGGCCGGTGCCGGTGAGCACCACGTCGCACCCCGCGCGTGCCAGCTCGATCGCGATGGGACGACCGATGGAGCGCATGCGCCCGGCCCCGGTCACCACCGCCACCTTGCCCTCGAGCCCCGAGAGGATGAGTCCGCTCATGTCCCGGAGTCTGGCCGACGCGGAGCGCGCGGGCCCGACCCGTGGTGAAGCGTCAGCCGAGCGCGGCCGCGTCGAGGATGACCTCGCTCGCGGTCCACCACCCGTGGCCGGCACCGTCGGCCGACGCCGTTCCGAGCTCGTGGGCGCGATCGACGGCGGCTCGCCCTTGGCCCGGAACTTCCGGTCGACGGCGACGAGGACAGTCGTCGGTCGGTGACGCCCACCACGGTGGTGTGTCCGCTGAACGCGCTCTGCTCCGTGGCCAGACACCATCCGCGCAGCTGCTGGCCGTCGGCGAGCATCGGCTGCAGGAGCGGGAGCACGAGGTCGGCGGGGTCCTTCGGCACGGCCGGAGCGTGGCACGCGAACATGGGACCGTCACGCGCGCGGACCCGGAGGTGTGTCAGTCATGATCGAAGTGCTCCCGGAGATGCCCGACTACGAACACGTGCTCATCCCCACCTTCGATGCCGGGCGCGCGGCCCACGATCCACTGAACGTCGTGTTCCTGGCCGGCGACCGGTTCACCGGCTTCTCGGCCGGCGCCCTGTGGGACGACACGAAGTACGGCTTCTCGCACTTCAAGGGGTGGGGGAGGATCGCGATGGTGACCGACGTCGACTGGATGCGGCACCTCACGCGCGCCTTCTCGTGGCTCGCACCGAAGGGGATGAAGGTGTTCCCGACCGCCGAGCTCGAGGCGGCGAAGGCCTGGGCGGCTGCTTGAGCGACATCGAGATGATCAACGCGGTCACGCTCGTGACCGCGGACATGCCGTCGTCGTGCGCGTTCTACGAGGGACTGGGCTTCGAGCGCGTCGTCGGTGGTGCCGACGCGGCGTTCACGACGTACCGCGTCGGCGACGGGTTCCTCAACGTGCAGCTCGATCCCGCGCACGCGCCGGTGCCCGCCATCTGGGGCCGGGTGATCTTCTGGGTGGCCGACGTCGACGCCGTGTACGAACGTGCTGTCGCACTCGGGAACGCGCCCGAGATGCCGCCTGCCGACGCACCGTGGGGTGAGCGGTACTTCCACCTGCGCGACCCCGACGGTCACGAG
The DNA here is from genome assembly GCA_035763625.1 of Acidimicrobiia bacterium. Lineage (GTDB taxonomy): Bacteria > Actinomycetota > Acidimicrobiia > IMCC26256 > DASPTH01 > DASUAS01. The sequence goes on along the minus strand of DASUAS010000367.1, from coordinate 6,428 downwards.
CTGAGCTTCGCCCGGCTCCTGACCTGATCGCGTTCAGTCGAGCGCGTCCCGCCCGTGAGGCGCGTCCCAGTCGACGTCGGGCAGTGCGGGTACGACGCGGTGGGTGCGGATGCCGGCGCCGGTCATGAACGTGCCGCGGGTGATGTGGTCGAGATCGGTGGTGTCGCCGAACGCGGGTCGCTGGTAGAGATCACGGGCGTAGCCCCAGAGGTTCGGATGGTCGACGAGCCGCTTCCGGGTCAGGCGTCCGAGGGGGACCGCCACCGCGTCGAAGCGCACGAGCTGCACGTACAGGAGGAGGTCGGCGTCGGTCAGCGCGTCGCCCACCAGGTAGCGGCGGTCGCCGAGATGCCGATCGAAGCGGTCGAGCGCGGCGTACACGCGCTCGACGACGGCGTCGTACCCGTCCTGCGTGGACGCGCCCATCGCGGCGTACGTCGCGGTCGCGAGCGTGGCAATGATCTCGCGGTTCATGGCGTCGACCTCGTCGCGGTGCTCGACCGGGTAGAGGTCGACCGCGGGATCGGCCCACTCGCGGAACTGCGTCTCGAGGTCGATCGTCATCGTGGCGTAGTGGTTGCTCACGAGACGGCCGCGCTCACGGTCCCACAGCGCGGGCACCGAGATGTGGCCGGCGAAGGTGGGGTCGGTGGCGAGGTACGCCTGCTGGAGGAACGCGAATCCGTTGACCGGATCGGGCCCGTGACCGCGGCCCTCGCGGAACGCCCAGCCGCGCCCGTCGCGCACCGGATCGACTGCCGACGACGAGATCACGCGCTCGAGCCCGCGCAGCTTCAGCGCGATGAGCGGCCGTTGCGCCCACGGGCAGTAGAGCGAGTAGTAGAGGTGGTAGCGGTCGGGCTCGGCCCGGAAGCCGCTCGAGCCGTCGTCGGTGGTGCGATCGTCGATCGGGTACGTGAGCGTGGCGATGTCGCCGCGCTGGACGTAGGCGCCCGACGGCGGCGCGTAGTCGCCGTAGGTGTCGAAGTCGACCGGGTCGGCCACGTTGCTGGTCGTCACCGCCATGTCAGTACCCCTTCGTGAGCTCCAGTGCGAGATCGGCGAGCTGCTGCACCGTGTCGGTGACCCGCCCGGCGCGCTCGGGATCGGTGTGCTCGACGCGGCGGGCGCCACCCTGTGCGATCACCGCCAGCTTGTAGGTGGCGAAGGCGCGGTAGAAGTCGATCTGCGACAGGTCGGTACGGCTCGTGGTTGCGTACCGCTCGAGCAACGTGTCGACGTCGGGGAACCCGGCGTTGGCGCGGTGCGCCTGTGGCTTGCGGCTCCGCCACATGATCTCACCGACGTCGGTCCAGTACACCGCCAGCATGCCGACGTCGGTGAGCGGATCGCCGAGCGTCGACATCTCCCAGTCGAGGACCGCCTGCATCCGGGTCGGGTCGTCGTGCCGGAACATCGTGTTGTTGAAGCTGTAGTCGCCGTGCACGATCGCGTGCCGGCTGTCGGCGGGCAGGTGGCGTTCGAGTCGCTGCCCGACCTCGTCGATCACGGGCATCTCGACGGTCTTCGACTTCTCCCACTGCGTCTGCCAGCGCTTGACCTGTCGCTCCAGGTATCCGGCGGGCCGACCGAAGTCGCCGAGGCCGATCGACTCGTAGTCGACCGCGTGCAGGCGCGCGAGCACGTCGATGAGCTCGAACGACGCGGCCCGCCCCTGCTCCTCGCTGAGGGATGCGGTGGCATCGACGTCGTCGTACACCACGCCGTCGAGGCGCGCCATCATGTAGAAGGGCGCGCCGATCACCATCTCGTCGTCGCACGCAACCACCTGCGCGGCGACGGGGACGTCGGTCCACTCGAGCGCCGACTGCATCCGGTACTCGCGCGCCATGTCGTGCGCGGTGGCGAGGACGTGACGCAGAGGAGGACGTCGCAGCACCCAGTCGTGCGCGCCGTCGCGCACCCGGAACGTCAGGTTGGAGGAGCCGCCCGCGATCTGGGTGACCTCGACCGAACCGCTCGTGCCCGGCACGTGCTCGGCGATCCACGGCCCGAGTCGGTCGGGCGGCACGGCCTCGTCGACGTCGACGGGGTTGGTCTGCTCGGCAGCCATCAGAAGTTCGCGGCTTCGTGGTCGAGGTACTCGGCGAACCGCGCGCGCAGCTCGGCCTTGCGGCTGGGGATGTGCGCGCTGGGCCAGCCGTCGACCGGCTTGTACGCCTTCGCCTTCTTGTTGGCGACGAACGACTTGTGCACCTCGTCGGCGCCGTCGGCGATGCGGAACTGCCGGGCGGTCACGTACGAGCTCGCGAGCGGCAGGTCCATCGACCAGCCCAGGGCCCCGTGCACCTGGATCGCCCGGTCGATCACGTCGTGGAGCACGCGAGCACCCCAGAACTTGAGCTCGGCGATCTCGACCCGCGCCTTCGAGGCACCGAGGTTGTCCCACAGCCACGCGCTGTGCAGCGCCATGAGCCGCAGGGCCCGGATGTCGGCCGACGACTCGGCGATCATCTCCTGGATCATCTGCTTCTCGATGAGGAGCTCGCCCTTGGTCGTCCGGCTCACGGCTCGCTCGCACATCATGTCGAACGCCGCCTCGCACTGGCCGACCCATCGCATCGCATGGTGGATGCGGCCGCCGTTCAAGCGCTTCTGCGCGAGCACGAACCCGTCGCCCTCGTCGCCCACCCGGTTGGCGACGGGGACGCGACAATCTCGCAGGAAGATCTCCGCGTGCCCACCCGAGCGGAAGTGGCCCGGGTACGGATGGCCCATGTTGAAGACGTCGCGCGCGATGTCGAGTCCGGGCGTGCCCTTCGGGATGATGAAGAACGACGCGGCCTTGTGCGGCGGGTTCTCCGGGTTGGTGACCGCCATCATCAGGATGAAGTCGGCCTTGGACGCGTTGGACGCGAACCACTTGTGCCCGTTGAGCACGTACTCGTCGCCGTCGCGCTCGGCACGCGTCGCGATCATCGTGGGGTCGCTGCCCGAGAACTGGGGCTCGGTCAACGAGAACGACGACGTGATCTCGCCGCGCAGCAGCGGCGCGAGCCACTGCTCCTTCTGCTCCGGATTGCCGCCGATGGCGATGAGCTCGCTGTTGCCCGAATCGGGCGCCTGGTTGCCGAACACGTTCGGCGCCACGCGACAGCGACCGAGGATCTCGTGCATCAGCGCCAGCTTCACCTGCCCGTATCCCTGGCCGCCGAGCTCCGGATCGAGGTGGCACGCCCACAGGTTGCGATCCTTCACCTGCTGCTGCAACGGTGCGATGGCACGCTTCCACGACTCGTCGGTCATGTCGTCATAGAAGAGGGAGAGCGGCTCGATCTCCTCGTCGACGAACGTGCGCATCCACTCGAGCTGGGTCGCGAACTCGGGGTCGGTCGAGAAATCCCACGCCATGGCGCGGAGTATAAGGTCGCCCCGTGGGGCAGCTCCCGGGCCGCGTGGCGGTCGTCACCGGCGCCGGACGCGGCATCGGGCGCGCCATCGCGCTGCGCTACGCGCGTGAGGGTGCCACCGTCGTGATCTCCTCGCGCACGCAATCCGACCTCGACGCGGTCGTCGCCCAGATCTCTCAGGAGGGCGGCGCCGCGGCGGTTGCAGTGGTCGCCGACGCGTCCGATCGCACCGACGCCCGCCGTCCCGTGCTCGAGGCGATCGAGCGCTTCGGTGGCGTCGACGTGCTCGTCAACAACGTCGGCGGTTCCGTCGGTCGGCATCACGATCCGTTCACCGGCGATGACGAGAGCTTCGAGCGCACGCTCGCGCTCAACCTCACCTCGGCGTGGTGGACGACACGCGAGGCGCTGCCCGGCATGCGCGACCGGGGTTTCGGTCGCGTGATCAGCATCGGCTCGGGCGCGTCGAAGCGCGCCGCCGCATCGCTGGCCTACACCACCGCCAAGCACGCGTTGGTCGGCTTCACCAAGCAGCTCGCGCAGGCCACCGGCCGCACCGGGATCACCGTCAACCTGCTGTGCCCGGGGTGGACGAACACGTCGCTGCTCGACTTCGAGAAGGTCGCGAAGCGCGCCGGTACCACCGTCGACGAGGCGATCCAGTCGGCCGAGGCCGAGAACGCGCAGCACCGCGTGCTCGAACCCGAAGAGCTGGCGGGCATGGCCACGCTGCTCGCGTCCGACGACGGTGCCGGCATCACCGGCCAGGTGATCTCCGTCGACGGCGGCTACCGCCTTTGAGGCCGGATGAGGTGCGAGCTGGCCGCGCACCGATCGTGCGAGCGGTCAGCCGGGAGTGGGGATGCTGTCCGCGACTTCGGCGCCGCGTTGGCCGAGCGGCTGTTCCCGGCCCGTCGTGCTGTCGCGCGCGGTCTGGCTCTCGAGCGCGGCGTTGATCTCGGCGCCGAGGACGACGACCAACGCAGTGATGTAGAGCCAGAGCAACAGCACCACGACACCGCCGAGTGACCCATACGTCTTGTCAGAGCTCCCGAAGTTTGCGGCGCGCCGGCGTACGGTGAGCGCGCTCGGCACCACCGCGATGAGCCCGATGGCGACGATGAGGAAGACCGCGGCAGCGACGGTGAGCGCCAGCGCGAGCGCTCGTACCCGGATGAAGCCGCGGTGCTCGTCCTCGTCGTACGCCACGTCGACCGCTTCGATGAGGTGCTTCGTGCCCGATGACGGCGACCAGGAGTGGGACGATCGCCAGCACCGCGAGGAACGCCACGCCGCCCGACAACAGGCTCAGGTCGTCGGCCTTGGCGTGGATCTTGACCCGCTTCACGACCTGGAGGAAGCCCCGGGGCGGTATCTCGCCCGGGCGTTCGGCATCGCTGCCCGGGACTGCCGGGGCGGGCGGCTCGGCATCACCGGGGGACCGGCGAGAGACGTGGCTCGCGCGTTCGGTCGTCGCGACATCCCGCTTCCGCATCGCGCCGCGCTCGCCAACGTTCGCTCGCGCACACGTCTCACGGGCCGAATGCGCCCGGCGCGCCGATTCGCCCCCCGCGCTCGCCGGGTCGGTGGCCGCGGCGAGCGGCCTAAGCTCCGCGCTCCATGCCTGACTCGCACATCACCCCGCAGATGCTCGACCTGGTCGGGCTCGAGCTGCGCAGCACGACGTCGTTCCCGATCACCGACTCCGACATCCGGCGCTGGGCGATCGCGGTGTACTACCCGGAGCCCGCGCCGCGGCTGTTCTGGGACGCCGAGTACGCCGCGACCACGGTGCACGGCGGAATCGTCGCTCCCGAGGACTTCAACCCGTTCGCGTGGCTGTCGCAGACCGAAGCCGATGCCGGTGTGCCCGCACGACCTTCGGGGGCGTTCGTCGGCCCGGAGGAGAGCTTCGGCCTTCCCGCGCCGGCGACGACCGCCGTCATCAACGGAGGCACCGAGGTCGACTACGGCGTGCGGATGCGGCCCGGCGACGTGATCACATCGACCACCACCCTCGGCGAGTACAAGGAACGAGAAGGACGCCTCGGGCTCATGCTCTTCAGCACCAACATCGACACGTGGACCAACCAGCGGGGCGAGACGGTCAAGACGTCGCGCGGCACGCTGATCCGGTACTGACATGGCCGTCGACCGCGACACCGTCACCGTCGGGACCGAGCTGCCCGTCTACGTCCGCACCACCGGGTTCCACAACTGGAACCGCTACGCGGCGGTCAACGACGAGTTCGTCCCCATCCACATGGACGACGACGCCGGGCGCAAGCAGGGCTTCCCGGGCGCGTTCGGCATGGGCAACCTGATGTGGTCGTACCTGCACAACGTGGTGCGCGACTGGATGGGCGACGACGGCCGCATCGTGAGGATGGGGTGCAGCTTCCGCTCGCCCAACCTCCGCGGGATGACGGTCGAAGCACGTGGGATCGTCACCGCCGTGCGCGATGAGGACGGCGTGCGGGTCGTCGACCTCGACCTCAGCGTCGTCGACCACGACAACCCCGACACCGTCTTGGTGCCGGCGACGGCGACGGTCGCGCTGCCCTGATCCGCTCGCGCTAGCCGAGCTCGGGGAGCACCAGGATCTTGCGGTGCTCCTTGGCGTCGGTGAGCGTGTGGAAGGCGTCGTTGGCACCCGCCAGGCCGACCCGGTCGGTGACGAAGGGAGCGGCGTCGACCGCGCCGCGGCTCAGGGCGTCGACGACGGAGAAGAACTCGCGCCGCGTGTAGTACACCGCGAAGGCGAGGTCGAGCTCCTTGATGACGGCGCGGATCGGCACGTAGGGATCGGGGTGCGTGCACACCCCGGCGATGGTCACGCGACCGTGCGTGGTGGCCGCGCCGACGCACACGTCGGTCATGCCCGGTAATCCGACGCACTCGATCACCAGGTCGTAGCGCTCTTCGAGCGGCTCGGTCGTCGGGTCGACGGTGCGGGTGGCGCCGAACTCCTCGGCCGCGGCCCGCCGCACCACCGACGGGTCGCTCACCACGAGCTCGCGCACGCCGAAGTGGGCGAGCCATGTCATGACCGCGAGG
>DASUAS010000366.1:0-5644 GCA_035763625.1 Acidimicrobiia bacterium | reverse complement strand
CCAGGCGTGGAAGTGCATATCCGGCACTCCGAAGCGCACCGCCGGGTAGCCGATCTGGGCGTCCTCGGCCACGTAGACGAGGTCGCAGCCGGTGGCCATCTCGGACCCCCCGGCCAGGCAGTAGCCGTGCACCTGGGCGATGACCGGCTTGGCCAGGTCCCAGATGCTCATCCAGCCGTTGGTGACGCCCCGCATGTAGGAGCCCTCGCCCTCGGCGTTGTAGTCGAGCGGCTCGCCCTGCGCGGCCGGATCACCCGACAGGTCGTAGCCGGCCGAGAAGCACTTGCCCGCGCCGCGGATGATCGTGACGCTCACGTCGTCGTCGCGGTCGGCCTCGCGGGTCGCCGTGAGGATCTCGCGGCGCAGCGTGGCGTTCAGCGCGTTGCGCTTCTCCGGGCGGTTGAGCGTGATCCGGCGCACCTTCGGCGCGGGGTCGTCGATCAAGATCAAGGAGTGGTCCATGGGCGGGAACGTAGGTCAGGTCCCGCCGGTCACGCCACCTGCGCTCCGCCGCGGACCGAGGTGCACCGCGTCACACCTGCTCACCGGGCAGCTTGCTCGCCTGGACGATCCACGAGGTGAGTCGCCCTTCGTCGAGGTCGTCGTCTTCGCGGATGTCGAAGTAGCGGACGTCGTCGTGCTTCGATGCCTTCGGCGGCACCGGATCGAGCGAGCTCCCGCGGAAGAACTGCACCTGGACGTACTTCGTGTAGCAGCGGAAGGCCAGGAACCAACCGTCGCCCTCGTTGCCGTAGAACGGCTGGTTCCACTTCACGGCCTTGTGCACGTCCGGCACCACGCGCACGATCAGGCGGTCGAGCTGCTCACCCAGCGCGCGCTTCCACTCCGGCATCGCCGCGATGTAGGCCTGGACGGGCCCGTCGCCGTCGCCCTTGGGGATCTGTGGGTTCCCACCGGAGAGCAGCTTCGGGTCGTCGGTCGGCATCCGTGCTCCGTCGTCGCGCTGCACCCTGAGCCGATCAGCCGCCGGTGACGGTGCCGTTCGCGGGGTCGAACGGCACGTAGGCCAGGTCGCGGCCGGGACGCCACCAGAGCTCGTCGGTCGTGTCGAAGCGCTGCCGCGCCAGCTCGCGCTTGAGCACCTTGTTGGTCTCGGTCATGGGAAAGGTGTCGACCACGCGCACGTAGGTGGGCACCCACTTCGGGCCGAGATCGCGCTGGGCGGCGAGGAACGACGCGAAGTCGTCGGCGTCGAAGCGAGCGCCGGGGACGAGCTGGATGGCGGTCATCACGCGGTCACCCACGTCCGGGGCCGGGACGCCGTACACCGCGGCGAGGAGCACGTCGGGGTGGCGGGCGACGATGCGCTCGATGGGCGCGCCGGCGAAGTTCTCGCCGTCGACGCGCATCCAGTCGGCGCTGCGACCCGCGAAGTAGAAGTAGTCGTCGGAGTCGCGGTAGCCGAGGTCGCCGCTCCAGTAGGCGCCGTCGCGCAGACGCTCGGCGTTGGCCTCCTCGTTCCTCCAGTACCCCTCGAACGTGGGCGGCGCGAAGTTCACCAGCTCGCCGGTGGCCTCGTCGGCGTTGAGCAACCGGCCGTCGGCGTCGAAGACCGCACGCGGGCACTCCTCACCGGTGTCGGGGTTCATCACCTTCACCGTCGTGGCGACGCCGAGCGCACCGGGGGGCATGCCGTCGACCCGACTGATCGAGAGGCCGGTCTCGGTGGAGCCGAAGCCGTCGGTGAGCCTGCACGCGAAGCGTGCCTCGAACCGGCGGATGTCGGCCTCGGCGCCCTCGTTGCCGTAGCCGCGGACGAGCGGGTTGTCGGCGTCGTCGGGCCGCTCGGGCGTGGCCACCACGTAGGTGAGGGGCTTGCCGACGTAGTTGAAGAAGGTCGCCCCGAACTTGCGCACGTCGGGGAGGAAGCCCGAGGCCGAGAAGCGGCGCCGCAGCGCCACCGTGGCGCCGACGACGAGCGCAGGGCCCCAGCCGACGAACAGCGCGTTGGAGTGGAACAACGGCATGCTGATGTACGACACGTCGTCGGCGTGGAGCTCCGTCATCGACGCGATGCCGTTGGCGATGCGGTTCAGCCGTGCGTGGCTGCAGATGACGGCCTTGGGCGCGCCGCTGGTGCCCGAGGTGAAGAGGAGCAGCAGCTGGGTCGACGGATCGACGTGCACGTCGGGCAACCGCGCGTCGCGGTGTGGCGCGAGCACGTCGGCGTACGCGGGGTCGTCGACGACGAGGACGCGCCCGGTTGCAGCGCCCAGGTCGAGGTCGTCGAGCAGCGGCCGGTTGGTGGCGTCGGTCACGACGATCTGGCACTCGGTGTGCGTGACGTCGCGCGCCAGCTCGGTGCCGCGACGCGTGGGGTTCAGCCCGACGACGGTCGCGCCCGCGACCGCGGCGGCGCCGGTCCACATGGTGAAGTCGGGGACGTTCTCGAGCAGCAATCCGATGTGCGGTGCACTGCCGACGCGCATCGCGTCGAACAGCGCCGCCCGGGCCGCGCACTCGCGCACCCACTCGCGATACGTCCACGAATCGTCCTCGAAACGCAGCGCGACGCGATCGTCGTCCGCTCGCGCGCGGACGTGCTCGGCGAACGTCGTCAACGGACCGGAGGTCTACCGGGCGGTGACGGTGTCGGTGTCGCGTCCGGAGCGCAGCACGACGCCGGGGGTGGCTCCGGTGGCCTTGCCGTGCTCGACGACCGGCACACCACCCACCAGCACCCGCACGATGCCCTGTGAGCCGGCGGTGAGGCGGGCCGAGTCGCCGGGGAGGTCGGCGACGAGCTGGGCGTCGTCGGCGCCGACGGTCTCGGGGTCGAAGAGCACGAGGTCGGCGATCGCACCCTCGCGCACCACGCCGCGGTCCTTCAGCCCGAACAGGGCGGCCGGCTTGCTCGTGATGAGCTCGATCGCGCGCTCGAGCGAGATCAGCTGGCGCCCACGCAGGCAGTCGGCCAGGAAGCGCGTGGTGTAGGGCGCGCCACACATGCGGTCGAGGTGGGCGCCGGCGTCGGAGCCGCCGATCAACGCGCGTGGGTCGTTCCACACCTCACGGCGCAGGTCCCACGAGCTGCCGTCGTCGTCCTGGGGGATCGGCCACAGCACGGTGCGCAGCTCGTCGGCGAGGACGATGTCGAGCAGGGTCCCGAAGTTCGACTGCTGGCGCTCGGCCGCGATCTCACGCACGATCCGGCCGCGCAGCTTCTGGTTCTCGGGCGCGTACACGTCGCCGAGGCGGTAGTCGCCGAAGTCGGCGAGGCGACGGAACACGCCCGCCTCCGGCGACTGCGACAGCTCGAGCATCTTGAGCCGGATCTCGGGGTCGCGCAGGCGCTCGATGCGCTCCGGCACCGGTGCGCTCAGGATGTCGCTCCACCCGGGGATGAGCCAGATGCCGCAGAAATTGAGGAAGCTCATGTTCATCGGGACCTGCACCGGCATGGTGAGGGCGACGAGGCGGCCACCGACCTCGGCGGCGCGGTCGCCCGCTGACAGCTGGCGCGGCACCCGCTCGGGCTCGCGGGAGTCGACCGTGAGCACGTTCCAGTTCAGCGGTCGGTTGGCGGCCGCGCTCACCTGCGACAGCAGTTCGATCTCCTCGTCGGAGAACTGGTCGAGGCAACCCTGCACGATGCCCTCGAGCGTGGTGCCCGGGTGCTGGCCGGTCTCCTCGCTCATGGCGACGAGCTCAGCGGGCGTCGCCCAGCGGCTCGCCACCGGCTGTCCGTCACCGTCGCTGTGCGACGACGACTGCGTGAACGAGAAGCCGAGCGCGCCTGCGTCGAGGGAGCGGCCGAGCTCGGCGCGCATCTCGGCGATCTGCTCCGGCGTCGCCGCGCCGCCGATCGCGTCGGGCCCCATGACGTAGCGGCGGATCGCGCAGTGGCCGGCGAGGAAGCCGGCGTTGACCGAGATCGCGCCCTCGAACCGGTCGAGGAATTCGCCGAAGGTCTCCCACTTCCAGTCGACGCCCTGCTCGAGCGCGGGCAGCGGCATGCCCTCGACCCGGGCCATCATGCGACGCAGGTAGTCGGCGTCGCCTTCCTGCAGCGGCGCGAGCGAGAACCCGCAGTTGCCGCCGACGACGGTCGTGACCCCGTGGATGCTCGACGGGCTCGCGGTGGGATCCCAGAGGAGCTGGGCGTCGTAGTGGGTGTGCGGATCGACGAAGCCGGGTGCGAGGACCAGGCCGTCGCCGTCGGTGACGACGGTGGCGTCGTCGTCGACCTCGCCCACCACGACGATGCGGCCGTCGGCGATGCCGACGTCGGTGACGACACCCGGCGCACCGGTGCCGTCGATCACGGTCGCGCCCTTGATGATCTCGTCGAGCACTGGGTCCCCCGATCTCCGGCGTGAGCTCCGTCCGGAACCGTCGCGGAAAAGTCTGACGGAGTGTCAGATTGTAGCCTTGGCAGGCCCGGACCCACCCGGGCCGACACCGACGTCGAGCAATGGAAGAGGGGAAGCGATGGCCGACTGGCAGCACCACGAGTGGAAGCTCCTGATCGGGGGTGAGCTCGTCGCCGGGGAGGCAGGGACCGCGCCGATCGTGAACCCCGCCACCGAGGAGGTGGTGGCCGAGGCCCCCGAGGCCTCGGTCGCGCAGGCCGAGGAGGCCGCCCGCGCCGCCCAGGAGGCGTTCCCGGCGTGGTCGGCGAAGCCGGCCGAGGAGCGCGCGGCGCTCCTGCAGGCGGCGGCGTCGCGCCTCGAGGCGCTCGGACCCGACCTGGTGCCGCTCATCATCTCCGAGACCGGTGCCACCGCGACCGTCGGCTCGCGCATGCAGGTGCCGGTGGCGCTCGAGCGCTTCCACCGCTACGCACGCGACGCGACGAAGAACATCGGCATCCCGATGCCGCCCCAGCCGGTGCAGGCGACACCGCTCGCGCCCGGCGGCCTCATGGGCGCGTACGTCAACCGCCAGCCGGTCGGCGCGGTCGCGTGCATCTCGCCCTACAACTTCCCGCTCACGAACATGGTCGGCAAGATCGCCCCCGCGCTCGCGGTGGGCTGCACCGTCGTGATGAAGCCGGCGCCGCAGGACCCGCTGGCGATCGTCGTGCTGGCCGAGGTGCTCCAGGAGGTCGGGTTCCCGCCCGGCGTCGTCAACCTGATCACGTCGGTCGCGCCCGACCCGTCGGCGGCGCTGTCGTCGAGCCGCGACATCGACATGGTGTCGTTCACCGGATCGACTGCGATCGGGGTGAAGATCTACGAGGCCGGCGCGCCCACGATGAAGCGCATGCTGCTCGAGCTGGGCGGCAAGGGCGCGGCGCTGGTGCTCGACGACGCCGATGTCGGCGCCGCGGTCACGGCCATCGCCAGCGTGTGGGGCTTCCACAGCGGCCAGATCTGCACCGCGCCGACCCGCGCCATCGTGCACCGCAGCAAGTACGAGGAGCTCGTCGACCGGCTCGCCGCCGCGGCCGGTGGCATGAAGGTGGGTGACCCCCTCGACGACGACACCATCGTCGGTCCCGTGATCTCTTCCGCGCAGCGCGACCGCATCGAGGCGTACGTGGGCGCCGGTGCCGACGAAGGCGCCGACATCGTCGTCGACGGTCGTCGTCCCACGCACATGGAGCGCGGCTACTACGTCGCCCCGACGCTGATCGCCGGCGCCAAGCCGGAGATGAAGCCGGTCAAGGAGGAGATCTTCG
>DASUAS010000365.1:0-2930 GCA_035763625.1 Acidimicrobiia bacterium | reverse complement strand
GCTCACCACCGACGTCGAGAACTTCCCCGGCTTCCCCGACGGCATCCTCGGCCCCGAGCTGATGATGAAGTTCCGGGAGCAGGCGGAGCGCTTCGGCGCCGAGTTCGTGACCGCCGACGCCGATCGGGTCGAGCTCACGCACGGCGGACCGCACGGAGTCTGGGTCGGCGATCGCGAGTTCCGGGCTCGCTCGATGATCATCACCACCGGCGCCAAGGCGCGCATGCTCGGGCTGCCCAACGAGCAGCGACTGCTGGGACACGGCGTGTCCACCTGCGCCACCTGCGACGGCTTCTTCTTCCGCGAGAAGCCGATCGCAGTCGTCGGTGGCGGCGACTCGGCCATCGAGGAGGCGATCTTCCTCACCAAGTTCGCGACGACCGTCTCGCTGATCCATCGGCGCGACGAGCTGCGGGCGTCGAAGATCATGCAGGACCGCGCGTTCGCCAATCCCAAGATCGAGTTCAAGTGGAACTCGGAGGTCAGCGACGTGACCGGCGACGGCTCGGTCGAGGCGATCCGCCTCCACGACACCGTCACCGGCGCCGAGTCCGAACTCGAGGTGCAGGGCCTCTTCGTCGCCATCGGCCACGACCCGAACACCGCGCTGTTCCGCGGCCAGCTCGATCTCGACGAGAACGGCTACATCGTCACCGCACCCGACTCGACCCGCACGTCGGTCGAGGGCGTGTTCGCCGCCGGCGACGTGCAGGACCACGTGTTCCGCCAGGCGATCACTGCGTCGGGCTCCGGGTGCATGGCCGCCATCGAAGCCGAGCGCTGGCTCGGCGAGCACGAGCCCGGCTGAATTCCCGACCCCGCTGTCCTGGAATGACGGTGACGCCCGGGACGTTGTGGCCGAGTGCCCGTCGGTAGGATCTACCGACCTCAGGAAAGGACCCCCCGTGGCCGACGACATCCTCAACCTCTCCGATGCGACGTTCGACGAGACCATCGCCGGCGCCGACACGCCCGTGCTCGTCGACTTCTGGGCCGAGTGGTGCGGTCCGTGCAAGATGATCGCCCCCACGCTGGCCGAGATCGCCAGCGAGCAGAAGGGCAAGCTCGCCATCGGCAAGCTCAACGTCGACGACAACCCCGACACCGCTCGACGCTTCGACGTGATGAGCATCCCCACACTCCTCGTGTTCAAGGACGGGCAGCAGGTCAAGCGCCTCGTGGGCGCCAAGGGCAAGGGCCAGCTGCTCCAGGACCTCGCCGAGTACATCGGTTGAGCAACCCGGCCGTGCTCCGGCCGGGCAGCCGCGGCGAAGCGGTCCGCGACCTCCAAGTCCGCCTCGGCGCGCTGGGTCACGAGATCCCGCTGGTCGAGGCGGGCGAGTACGGCGCGGCCACCGAGCACGTCGTGCGCACCTTCCAGTCGGCACGCGGCCTGCGCGTCGACGGCATCTGCGGTCCACAGACGTGGTCGGCGGTGGTCGAGAGCGGGTACCGCCTCGGCGACCGACTCCTCTACCGCCGCCGCCCCATGCTCCGCGGCGACGACATCGCCGAGCTCCAGCGTCGCCTCAACGGGCTCGGCTTCGACGCCGGCCGTGAGGACGGCATCCTCGGCGACGACACGACGCGCGCGCTGGTGGAGTTCCAGCGCAACATGAACCTCCCGACCGACGGCATGTGCGGCGCGTCGACGTTGGCCGTCCTCGAGCAGGTGGGCGCGCTGTCGGCCGGTTCCGTCGCCACCGTGCGCGAGCGCGAGGCGCTCCGTCGCGGACCCCACCGCCTCGAAGGGCGCCGGGTGTTCGTCGCCGCTGCCCCCGGGTTCGAGACCCTCGCCAACCTCGTGGTGCGGGGTCTGGTCGACCTGGGTGCCGGAGCGACCCTCGACGCCAGCGGTGCCGACGACCCGGTGCTGGCGGCCGAGGCCAACCGGTATGCGGCCGACCTCTTCCTCGCCTTCCGCGCCGGGGACGCTCCCGGCTGCCGGTGCAGCTACTACGAGTCGGGACGGTTCCGGTCGGAGGCCGGCCACGCGGTCGCCGACGCGGTGAGCCGGGAGCTCGCACCGATCATCGGCGGTGACGCCTGCGTGGCCGGACGCACCTACGCCGTGCTGCGGGAGACCCGCATGGCTGCGGTCATCTGCGAACCGGTCACCGCCGACGACGTCGCGACCATGCGCACGCTCGTGGTGCGCGGCGCCGAGGTCGCTCAGGCCGTGGTGCGGGGCGTACGCCGAGGTGTCGAGCAACCCTCGACCGAAGCCTCCGGTTGAGATATACTTGCGTACGCAAGTAGTTCAGCTCGTCCCGTCGGTGATGCGCCGGTAGATCCGCTCGAGATCCTCGAGGGTCGAGAACTCGACCACCACCTTCCCCCGCGAGGCTCCCATCGAGATCGTGACCCGCGTCTCGAGGTGGTCGCCCAGGAGCTCCTCCAGCTCGACCAGCCCGGGCGCTCGCAGCTTGCGTCCCGGCGCTGCCGGCCGCCCCGGATCACCCACGGCATCGGTGGGCCCGGCGCCGTTGCCCTGCCCCTGATGCTCGCGCACCGCGTCCTCGGTCGCCCGCACCGAGAGGTCGTCGGCCACGATCTGCTTGGCCAGCCGCTCCTGGAACGCCCGGTCGGGGCTGCCGAGCAGCGCGCGGGCGTGTCCCATCGACAGCTTGCGGTCCTGCACCGACTTCTGGATCGCGGGTGGAAGCTGCATGAGCCGGAGGGTGTTGCTCACCGTCGCGCGGCTGCGGCCGACGCGGGCCGCGACCTCGTCGTGGGTCAGTCCGAAGTCCTCGATGAGCTGCTGGTAGGCAGCGGCCTCCTCGAGCGGGTTGAGGTCGTCACGGTGGAGGTTCTCCACCAGCGCATGCTCGAGCGCGGCCGCGTCATCGGTCTCCCGCACGAGCGCCGGGATCGTCTGGAGCCCGACCCGGCGGGCCGCGCGCCAGCGGCGCTCCCCGGCGATCAGCTCG
>DASUAS010000364.1:0-15002 GCA_035763625.1 Acidimicrobiia bacterium | reverse complement strand
GACGCTCGGGACGGCAGTTGATCTCGACCGCCTTGTCGAAGTGCTTGCACACGCCGAACACCAGATCGGCGTCGAAGGTCGACTCGGGACGACCTTTGCCCAGCACCATCCTCCCGGTGCAGTGCCCGAGGATGTCGGCGTGGGGGTTGGCCATCGCCGCCACCATGCGGTCGGTCATGGGCTGCTCGCTCATTCGCAGCTTCGAGTGCACGCTGGCCACGACGACGTCGAGCTCGGCGAGCAGGTCGTCGTCCTGATCGAGGCGGCCGTCCTCGAGGATGTCGACCTCGATGCCGGTGAGGATGCGGAACGGCGCCAGCTCCTCGTTGAGCTTCGTCAGCAGCTCGAGCTGGGTCTCGAGCCGTTCGCCGTCGAGGCCGTGGGCGATGCTGAGCGACGGCGAGTGGTCGGTGAGCGCCATGTAGTCGTGCCCCAGCGCGGCGGCCTTGCGCGCCATCTGCTCGATGGTGGCGCCGCCGTCGGACCAGTTGGAGTGGAGGTGCAGGTCGCCCTTGAGCGCGGCGCGGATCGGCGCGCCGGGCCCCGCGTCGGGCGCGGCCTCGGCCTCGAGCCGGGCGAGGTACTCGGGCACCTCGCCGTCGAGCGCCTGCGCGATCACCCGGGCGGTGCTCGACCCGATCCCGGGCAGGTCGCCCAGGCGACCCTGGGCCGACAGCTCGCGGAGCTCGTCGATGGAGCGGTCGCGGATGGCGTCGGCGGCCTTGCGGAAGGCCTCCTCCTTGTAGCGACCGGCGCGTCCGCGCTCGAGCAGCGTCGCGATCTGGTCCAGCGCATCGACGGGATCCATCACCTGAAGGTACCCGTCGTGGGTGCCGCCACCGACGAGATACGTTCGCCCCATGACCCGCACCGACGACACCCCCGTCCCCGACTATCCAGGCCTGCTGCGGCTCGACGGCCGCCGCTTCGTCGTGCTCGGCGCCGGACAGGGCATCGGCCGGCAGGCGTCGCACGCGCTGGCGTCGGTGGGCGCGCGACTCGTGTGCGTCGACCAGGAACCCGACCTCGCCGCCGACATCGCCACCGAGATCGGTGGCACACCGTTGAGCGGCAACGCGTTCGACCGCGCCGACATGGAGCGCATGTTCGACGACGCCGGCCGCGCGCTCGGCGGGATCGACGGCGTCGTCGACATCATCGGCATGGCGCGCTACGCCGACCTCGTCGACATGACCGACGACGACTGGAACTGGCACTTCGACATCGTGCTGCGCCACGCGTTCCTCGCCATGCAGCTCGGCGGGCGCGCGATGCGCGAGCACGGGGGCGCGATGGTGTTCGTCGCGTCGGTGTCGGGCATCACGTCGGCGCCGCGACACTCCGCGTACGGCGCGGCCAAGGCCGGGCTCATGTCGCTGGTGCGCACCGGTGCGGTCGAGCTCGGACCGTCGGGCATCCGGGTGAACGCGGTGGCGCCGGGCGTGGTGTGGACACCACGCGTCTCGGCGTTCCTCGGCGACGAGGGTCACCAGCGCAACGTGGTCAACACGCCGTTGCGGCGGGTCGCGCAACCCGCCGACATCGCCGCCGCGCTGCTGTTCTTCGCGTCCGACCTCGCGGCCTACGTCACCGGACAGACGCTCAGCGTCGACGGCGGCGTCGGCGCCAAGTTCCCGTACCCGATGGCCGACCTGTGAGCGTGTCGCCGGAGCCGTTCCTGCGCGGCAACGCCTGGCCCGGCACCGACGACGTGCCCTACCCGCGCGCCGATCCCGCCGACTTCGACCGCCTCCCGGGCGACACGGTGGGCACGGCGCGGCTGCCGGTCGGTGTGCGGCTCGAGCTCGTCGGCACCGCGGACGCGCTCGAGCTCGACTACGAGACCCAGACCGACGACCTCGGGTACCGCGGCGAGGGCGCCGGCACCACGTTCACGCTCGTCACCGGGGACGAGTCGGTGTCGGTGCGGGCCGAGCTCGGTGTGGGATCGACGCGGTTCCCGCTCTCCGGGCTGGCGCGTCGCGACCCCGACCAGCCGATCGTCGTCTACTTCCCCGAGGGCATGCGACCACGCGTCATCGCGCTGCGCGCCGAGGGCGGCGAACTCGCGCCGGCCCCGCGCGGCCCGCGCTGGCTCGCGTACGGCGACTCGATCGCGGAGGGGTGGATCGCCAGCGGACCGTCGGGCGCGTGGCCGGCGGTCGCGGCGCGACGCCACGGCCTCGACGTCGTCAACCTCGGCTACGCGGGGTCGGCTCGCGGCGAGCTGCCGTCGGCGCAGCACCTCGCCGCGCTCGATGCCGACGTCATCTCGATCTCGCACGGCACCAACTGCTGGAGCCGCATCCCCTTCTCGACCGCGCTGTTCCGCGAGCAGACCCGCGCCTTCGTCGCGCTGGTGCGCCAAGGGCACCCGGAGACGCCGATCGTGGTGACCAGCCCGATCCTGCGCCCCGATGCCGAGACCACGCCCAACCCGCTCGGCGCCACGCTGGTCGATCTGCGCACCGCGATGGAGGAGGTCACCCGGGAGCTGATCGCGGCGGGCGATGTGCACCTCACGTTGGTCGAGGGCAGCGGTCTGGTCACCGTCGACGACCTGCCCGACGGGATCCACCCCGGCGACCACGGCCATCAGGTGCTGGCCGAGGCCTTCGGAGGCGCCGTCGCCGGTGTTGCCTACACTGGCCCGTCACTGGAGGGATGACTGAGCGGCCGAAAGTGCTCGCCTGCTAAGCGAGTAGGGGGTGTTGAGCCTCCTCGAGGGTTCAAATCCCTCTCCCTCCGCCACTCGAGAGCACCGGTGACGCTCGTTCAGGCCGTCACCAGGTTCGGCGGGCGCCCACCCGCGAGGACGGCCACCGCGCCCTCGCTCGCGAGCTGAGCCATGCGCCGCCGCGTCGCCTCGGTCGCGCTGCCGATGTGCGGGAGCAGGACCGCGTGGGGCGCCGCGAGCAGGCGCGGGTGCACCAAGGGTTCGCGCTCGTAGACGTCGATGCCGGCGGCGAAGATCGTGCCGTCCTCGAGCGCGGTCGCCAGCGCTTCCTCGTCGACGACCGGTCCGCGCGCGGTGTTCACCAACACCGCTGACGGCTTCATCAGCGAGAGCCGGCGGCCGTCGATGAGCCCGCGGGTCGCGTCGTGCAGCGGCACGTGGAGCGACACGATGTCGGAGCGGCGCAGCAGGTCGTCGAGGTCGGCCGTCCAACCGACGATGCCGGTGTCGGTGCGGGTGTGGTGCAGCACCTCCATGCCGAAGCCGGCGCCGCGGCGGGCGACCGCGCGCCCGATGCGCCCGTAGCCCACGATGCCGAGGGTGGCGCCGTGCACGTCGACGCCCAGGAACTCGTTGATGTGGAACCCCGTCCAGCGGCCGGCGCGGAGATCGGCCTCGGCGTCGGTCGAGCGTCGGCACGCGGCGAGGATCAGGAAGAAGGCGAGGTCGGCGGTCGTCTCGTCGAGCACGCCCGGCGTGTTGCACACCGCGACGCCGAGGTCGGCGGCGGTCGCGACGTCGACGTTGTCGTGGCCCACCGCGACGTTGGCCACGACGCGCAGTCGAGGGACGCCGGCCTGCAGGACCTCGGCGTCGATGCGATCGGTGAGGACGCAGACGATCGCGTCGACCTCACCGGCGAGCGCGACCAGCTCGTCGGCCGTGTACGGCTCGTCGCCGGCGCGCTGCACCAGCTCGTGCCCCGCGGCCACCAGCGGATCGAGGCCGCCGGCGGGCAGCTCACGGGTGACGAGGACACGGGCCACCGCTACGGTCGACTCCGCTGGGTCTCCACGGCGGGCGAGCGTAGACGGCCCGCTGCCCCCGAACGTCCGGCCCTTGCCAGACGGGATGTCCGGAATGTACGGTACGGCCGCTCCCGACCGGGCGGACGGGAGATCGAGGAGGGCGGGCACCCGATGCGGTGGGCGGAACCGGATCGCGACGACACCTTCGACCTGCGCGAGGTCGTCGTGGAGCACCGTGCCGACATCTTCCGGTACGCCCGTTCGTTCTGCCGCAGCGACGCCGACGCCGAGGACCTCGCCCAGACCGCGGTGCTACGAGCACTCGCCACCGGCTCGGAGGTCCGCAACCCCGAGCGGGCCAAGTGGTACCTGCTCCGGATCGTGCGCAACCTGGCCACCGACGAGGCGCGCATCAGAGCCCGCGTGGTGGTGGAACCGTGGGCCGAGCTGCCCGACCCGGTGTCGGCCGAGCCCGCCCTCGACGAAGCCCTGCTACGCGCCGCCGACCACGAGCTCCCCCACGCCGCGTTCGCCGGCCTGGCACCGGTCCACCAGGAGGTGCTGCGCCTGCGCTTCGTCGAGGAGCTCGACCACGCGTCGATCGCCGAGCGGCTGCACACCACCGAGCACGCGGCGCGCCAGCGCGTCTACCGCGCCTTGCAGGCGCTGCGCGCCAGCGCCCGCCAAGGTGAGCTCGGCGCCGACGGCCCCCCGTAGACGCGTTCTGACACCGTTCGTGGGCGACAAAGCCTGCCGAACGGCGCCAAAAACGAACGGTTGGGAGGAGCGGGGGGCCCTTACCCGGCGAGGAGGGCGCGGGCGCCCATCTCCACCGAGGGGTGGCGGAGGCGGGCCAGCGCGCGGGCCTCGATCTGGCGGACCCGCTCCCGGCTCAGGTTGACCAGCTGGCCGACCTCGTCGGGGGTGCGGGGCTCGCCGCGGTCGAGCCCGAAGCGCAGCGTGAGGATGTAGCGCTCACGCTCGTCGAGCACGGCCAGCAGCTTCTCGATCTCGGCCGGGAGCATGGCCCGGGCCGCCGACTCGTAGGGCGACTCGGCGCCGCGGTCTTCGACCAGGTCGCCCAGCTCGGTCTCGCCGTCCTCGCCGACGGGCGTCTCGAGCGACACCGGCTCCGCGAGGTGCGGGATGAGCTCCTTGACCCGCTCGGGCGCGAGGTCGAGCTCCTCGGCCAGCTCGTCGAGCGTGGCCGGACGACCGAGGCGCGCCTCGAGCCCCGCGCGCTCCTTCTGGAGGCGGGCGAGGTTGTCGGCGGCGTGGACGGGGAGACGGATCGTGCGCCCGGCGTTGGCGATGCCGCGCTGGATCGCCTGGCGGATCCACCACGTCGCGTACGTCGAGAACTTGAAGCCCTTGCGCCAGTCGAACTTCTCGACCGCATGGATCAGGCCGAGGTTGCCCTCCTGCACCAGGTCGAGGAGGGGCATGCCCGACGCCTGGTAGCGCTTGGCGATGGACACCACGAGTCGGAGGTTGGACTGGACGAACTGACGCTGGGCGCCCTCACCCTTGCGGACGAGGCGCTGGAGGTCGCGCTTCTCGGCGCGGGTGAGGCCCTTGTCGACGGTGTCGAGGGTCTCGCGCGCGGCCTTGCCGGCTTCGATGTCCTGGGCGAGGCGGGCCTCGTCGTCCTTCGTCAGCAGCTGGTGCCGACCGATGTCCTCCAGGTAGAGCCGGACAAGGTCCTCATTGTCCCGTTCGGTGCGGTTACGTACTCGAGCCACGGTGCCTTCCCGAGGGTAGGGGTGCGATCGCCCGGGGGGAGAGGCGACCGTCGACAGTAGAACGACGGGGGATGCGTCCTTGTTCCGGGTGAATCCACGAACAGTGTCGCGGAGGGGGACCCTCCATTGTGCACCTTTTCGGGTACCCGTCGCACATCAGGGTGAACCCCCGTGCGCGAAGCCACGATTCTGCCACCGTCGGCCCCGCCGCGGACGTCGGGCCGGTGCTGAGGTCACTCGGTGCGGGGCGGCTCGAACGTCACCGCCACCGTCTCCTCCGGACGGCGCTGCTCGGCTTCGGCGACGCCGGCGAGCACCGCTTCGTCTGCCGCGGTCAACGGCGGCGGCGCGAGCGAGCGGGGCACGAGGTCACGGGCGCGCACGACGTTGACCTCGGCCGCGTACACCAGGATCTCCGAGGCCAGGAAGAGGAAGAACAGGAGCCCGAGCACGACACCGAACGTGCCGTACAGCTCGCTCGTGTGCCGCAGCTGCCGCGCGACGAGCCAGCTCCCGAGCGCCTGCAGCGCGGTCCAGGCCACACCACCGAGGATCGCGCCCACGACGAGATCGCGACCTCCGATCTGCGGCGGGGTGAGCACGCGGAACGCGAGCCAGTAGAGCCCGACGTTGAGCACGACGACCAGTGCGGTCGAGAGGATCGGTACGGCCGCACCTCCAGGTACGAGCGTCGTCACCGTCGTGAGCGCGGTGGTGCCGACGACCGCGAGCGCGAGCACCGCGAGCACGAGGACGGATCGGAGCAGTCGGGGCCCGAAGCCCGGCCGGCGCGCGCCGGGGACGTTCCACACCTCCGCCATGGCGTGTTGCGCGACCTGCGCGACGCCGAGTGAGCCCCAGACGAGCGCGAGCAGCCCGACCACGAGCGCGAGCCCGTTGCCGCCGAGCGAGCCGACGTTGCGGCGCAGCTCCTGGCCGACCATCGGGAAGTCGGCGAGCGCGGTGTCGAGGAGGTCGTGGCGCAAGCCGGGGTTGTCGTGCGCGAGGTAGCCGATCACGGTCACGAACACCAGCAGGAGAGGGAACAGCGCGAGGAAGCCGTAGTAGGTGATGAGCGCGGAGAGGTGGCCGCCGCGGTCGTCGCCGTACTTCTTGATCACCGCGACCACGAAGGCGGGGGCCCGGTGGCGCTGTTGCCACCGGTCGATCTTGCCGACCAATTCCACGATGTGGAAGGTGCCCGCGCGGACGCGGGATCAACCTGAGCGCGGCTCAGCGGTGGTTCACGCGGAGAGGACGTCGCAGAACACGAAGCCGTCGCGCTCGACGACCTCGCCCCGCTCGATCGGGATCGGCGACGAGAAGCCGGGCCCGTCCCACACGAAGGTGTGGAACTCCCCACGCTCGCCGCAGGGATCGACGCCATCGGGCAGATCGTCGAGAAGCTCGGCGTCGAAGGGACGGCCCGCGAAGTCGGCGGGGAGCACCGCCGGATCGACGCAGGTGAGGACGGCCCGCACGCCGATGTCGATCATCTCGCGGGCGAGGCGGTCGGTCGGCTCGCCCCAGAGCGGGAACACCGGGGTGATCCCGGTGCCGACGAAGTTGGCTTCGCGATACGCGCGGACGTCGTCGAGGAAGAGGTCGCCGAAGACCATCTCACTCGTGCCGTCGTCGCGCGCGACCTGCACCGCGTCGCGCATCGCCGCCTCGTACACGTCGTTCGGGCAGGGCCACGGCAGCGACACCCGGTGCAGCGCCAGGCCCAGTCGATCGGCCTGCAGCGCCAGCAGCTCCGACCGCACCGCATGCATCGACACGCGGTCGGCCTCGGCGTTGATCGACACGAGCAGGCGGGAGACGTCGAGGCCGAGGACGCCGCGCGCCCGGTGCAGCGCGAGCGCGCTGTCCTTGCCGCTGCTCCAGCTCATCCACGCCCGCACGTGCACCCGCCGTCGAGAAGAAGGGAACGAGGGATCTCCGCGGCAGGCTACGCGGCGCCGCGGGGGCGTGAGACTGGCGCGGGTGCTCGTGATCCGAGGCGCTCGGCTACGGCCAGCGCCGAACGAGCTCGAGCGGGATCCATGCCGGCCAGTGCGCACGGCCGACGATCTGGCCGGCGACGAAGGTCGCGACGGTGCGCGGCTGTGGTCCCGAGTTGTCGACCACTTCGGCGCTGCTCGCCCGGTCGACCATCGCGATGACGTTGACCCACAGGCGCGCGTAGCGCGCGCGGATCTTGACTTCGGGGACGGCATGCCCGCCCGCGTCGACGCGCGCCGCGACGCGCGCGACCGCGAGCGCTTCGGGGACCGCGATCACGATCAGGTGGACGTGGTACCCGACACCGCGCGCGCGTTCGACGAGCTCCACCTTCGCCGGGTGCGACGCGACGGTTTCGGCGATGAACGGCTCACCGCGACCGAGGAGCTCGTCGCGGATCCGTTGCGCCGCGGCGGCGGCGTCGTGGCCATGGGCGACGGGGTCGTCGGGCCAACGCTGTTGCGCGATCAGGTCGGCGTTGACGAACGGCACACCGGGACGCGCGTCGGCGAGCACGAATTCGACGAAGGTCGACTTGCCCGAGCCGTTGGGACCGACGATCAGGTCCAGGCGGCTCACAGCGTGGTGGTCGTCCCGTCCGGTGCTCGGCGCACCATGCTTCCTTCGTCGTCGAGGACGACTGTCGTCACGCCCCGAGCCGCGAGACGGTCGGCGAACGACGTCTCGTTGGTCGCGGTGGAGATCACGGCGTCGATGCGTGCGTTCGCGACGAGCTGCTCGTCGGCGCTCAGATCGCGCAACGGCACTTCGCCCGTCACCGCGCGCTGGATGGCGCGGCGGCTGGCGCTGGTCTGGCGGTCGAAGTACATGCCGAAGCGGGCCCAGTGCTCGACCTGCTTCGACGCCGAACGGTGCTCCTCGATGCCCTCCGCTTCGGCGGCGTCGAGGAGGTCGACGGGCAGACGGGTGGTCTTGGTGTCCATGGCGTCCTCCGTGTGTCATCTTGCCACACCGAGGCCCACTCTGGTACACGCCCGGCCCACAGCAACCGGACGCGCGGCCCGCCACGGTCGCCCGTCGGCCGCCGCCGGAGACCTGCACCTTGCCGGTGGGCGAGGGGGGACTTGAACCCCCACGTCCTTGCGGACACAGGCACCTGAAGCCTGCGCGTCTGCCAATTCCGCCACTCGCCCGGAGTGCGACAGGGTAGCCCGGCCGTTGCCCCGCCGAGCATCTCGGTTCTGACCCCCACCGGTGTACGTGAAGTCCGAGATGTTCGTGGGGTCGGTGGCGGGTTCGTGGAGGTGGCGGGTGCGGGCTCGGTGGAGGGGCTGCTCGGTACACTCTCGGCGTGGGACTCCAGGGGTTCGAGCGGAGGCTCGAGCGGCTGGTGGAGGGGACCTTCAACAAGGCCTTCCGCAGCGGGCTCCAGCCCGTCGAGATCGGTCATCGGGTCACCCGCGTGCTCGACGACGGCCGGACCTTGGGTGTGAACGGCCGCCCGGTGGCCCCCAACAACATCGGGGTGTACCTCTCCCCCGCCGACTTCGAGCGCTTCAGCTCCTTCGCCGAGGCGCTGGCCCGGGAGCTGGCCGAGGCTGCCCGCCAGCACGCCCGAGACGAGGGCTACCAGTTCGTGGGCCCGGTCACCCTCACCCTCGTCCCCGACGACACCCTCAAGACCGGCGACTACGACGTGGTCGCCGAGATCGCCGAGGGCTCGGGCGGTCACGTGGGCTCGCTCGTGCTGCCCGACGGCCGTCGGGTGGGCCTCGGGGAGCACACCACCTCGCTCGGCCGGAACTCCGACTGCACGGTGAGCCTGGCCGACCCACGGGCCTCGCGGCGACACGCCGAGATCCGCCCCACCGCTGACGGGTTCGTCATCGCCGACCTCGGGTCGATGAACGGCACGCTCGTGAACGGCACCGCGATCAAGGAGCGGGTGCTGCACGACGGCGACCAGATCGCGGTGGGCGCGACGGTGATGCGCTTCGAGGCCTCCTAGTGCCCGAGTCGGTACTCACCATCCTGAAGTTCTGCTTCCTCGCACTCCTCTACCTGTTCCTGTTCCGGGTCGTGCGGGTCGTGATGAAGGAGATGCGCGCGCCCGCACCGGTCCCCGAGCAGCCGGCGGCGCCGCCGAGCGCGCGACCGGTCGCCGCGTCGCAGCCGGCGAAGCCGGCCAAGGGCCGCGGACCGGGACGGCTCAAGATCCTCGAACCGGCCGCCCGCGAGGGGGAGAGCTTCACCCTCACCGACGAGCTCACCGTCGGCCGCGGCGGCGGGTGCGGCATCGTGCTCGCCGACGACTCGTTCGTGTCGACCGTGCACGCGCGGGTGTTCCGCCGCGACGGCGCGGTGTACGTGGAGGATCTGGGTTCGCGCAACGGCACGCTGCTCAACGGCGAGCCGCTGGCCCACGCGGCGCAGCTGCGGCGCGGCGACCACGTCCAGTTCGGCCAGACCGTCGCCGAGGCGGTCCGGTGAAGGCCGCGATGACGCTCCCGCGGACGCGGTCGGTCAAGCAGGTGCAGCAGACGCCGTGAGGCTGGTCATGGGGGCCGCCACCGACGTCGGCCGCGTACGCGACGGCAACGAGGACGCCTACCTCGTCGACGACGTCACGGGGCTCGTCGCCGTCGCCGATGGCATCGGCGGGCACCGGGCCGGGGAGGTCGCGAGCGCGACCGCGATCGAGGCGCTGCGCTCCGCGATCACGAGCGGCCGCACGTTGCGCGAGGCGATCGAGGACGCCAACGAGGCCGTGTTCGCGAAGGCGCAGACCGACGTCAACCTGCGCGGGATGGGCACGACGCTCACCGTGGGCACGCTGGTCGCCGACGACACCATCCTGCTCGGCCACGTCGGCGACTCGCGCGCCTATCTGCTCCACGACGGCGAGTTGCGCCAGGTGACCGTCGACCACAGCCTGGTCGAGGAGCTGGTGCAGGAGGGTCGGCTGACCGCCGACGAAGCCGCGGTGCACCCGCAACGCTCGATCATCACGCGCTCGATCGGCACCGACCCCACCGTCGACGTCGACGTGTACCCGGTCGAGCTCAACGTCGGCGACCGCCTGCTGCTGTGCTCAGACGGGCTCACCGACATGGTGCACCCCGAGGAGATCGCGGCCACCCTGCGCCGTGAAGACGACCCGACGCGCGCGAGCGCGGCGTTGGTCGACGCGGCCAACCAGGCCGGCGGCGTCGACAACATCACCGTCGTGATCGTCGCGGTCACCGACGAGGCGCCGGTGGCGCCGCGACCCGACCCGGTCGAGCCCATCGAAGCGGTCGAGGTCGAGGAACCGACGACCGCCGAGCCCGGTGAGCGTCGCGGGCGTCGTGCGCGCGGCATCGGACGCGTCCTCCTGTGGGCGCTGCCGATCGTGATCGTGCTCGGCATCGCGATCGCCGCGGTCGGCTGGTACGCACGCAAGGACTACTACGTCGGCACCAGTCGCGGCCGGGTGACCGTGTTCAAGGGCGTGCCCGGCGGACTCGCCGGTTGGGACCCGACCATCGAGCAGCGCACGTCGCTCGCCGTCTCCGACCTGCGCCCCGCCGCCCAGGCCGAGGTCCACGACCAGCAGAAGTTCTCCTCGGGTGCGGACGCGGCCGCGTTCGTGGCCCGGTTGAAGGGCCAGACCACGACGACCACGACGGTGCCGACGACCACGACGGTGCCGGCGACCACGACCGCGCCGCCCACCGTCGCGCCGCCGGCCACGCTCGCCCCGGCCACCCCGTGAAGTCGCCGACCGCCCGCCGCCGGCGCAGCCGCGAGCTCGGCCTCGGCCTGCTCGCGGTGGTCGTGACCGGTTCGGGCTACCTGCTGCTCCTGCTCGCCGACCGGCCCGACATCCCCGCTGATCTCTGGGTGTTCCTGCTCGCGGTCCTCGGTCTCTACGTGGTTGCGCACCTCGCGGTGCGACGGTTCGCGCCGCGCTCGGAACCGACCCTGCTCCCGATCGCGTTCCTGCTCAACGGCATCGGCTACTTCACGATCTCGCGCCTCGACCGCGACCTCGCGCGCGTGCAGGCGGTGTGGACCGCGGTCGGCATCGCCGCGTTCGTGCTCACGTTGGTGGTGGTGCGCAACGTGCGCACGCTCGAGCGGTACAAGTACACGTTCCTGCTCCTCGGTATCGCCGCGCTGCTGCTGCCCTCGTTCCCCGTTCTGGGTCAGGAGATCAACGGCGCGCGCCTCTGGGTGCGCGTCGGGCCCATCAACTTCCAGCCGGGTGAGGCCGCCAAGGTGCTGCTGGTGGTGTTCTTCGCCGCCTACCTGGTCGACAAGCGCGAGCTCCTCTCGACCGGCACCCGCCACATCGGACGGCTCCGTCTGCCCGATCCGAAACACCTCGGACCGCTGCTGCTCGCGTGGGGCTTCTCGATCCTGGTGATGGTCCGCGAGAAGGACCTCGGCTCGTCGCTCCTGTTCTTCGCCGTGTTCGCGGCGATGCTCTACATCGCCACCGACCGGTGGTCGTACCTCCTCGTCGCGCTGGGAATGTTCCTCGCCGGCGCGTTCGTGGCGTACCAGCTCTTCGGTCACGTGCAGGACCGCGTGACGTCGTGGATCGATCCGTGGTCGGTGTCGCAGACCAAGGGCTTCCAGCTGGTGCAGTCGATGTTCGCGCTGGGATCGGGCGGGTTCGCCGGCACCGGGCTCGGGCTCGGGAGCCCCCAGAAGATCCCCAACGCGCCGACCGACTTCGTGCTGTCGGCGATCGGCGAGGAGCTCGGGCTGCTCGGCACCGTCGCCATCTGCATCATGTTCCTGCTGCTCATCGGCAGCGGGTTCCGCATCGCCATCCAGGCCGACCGCTCCTTCTCGAAGCTGTTCGCGGCCGGCCTCACCACGATCATCGGCGTGCAGACGTTCGTCATCGTCGGCGGCGTGATCCGCGTCATCCCATTGACCGGGGTGACGCTGCCGTTCATCTCCTACGGCGGCTCGTCGCTCATCGCCAACTTCGTGATCGTCGCGCTGCTGCTGCGGATCTCCGACGAGACGGTGGCGCGGGCCGAAGCACCGGGGGCGTTGACGACCGCGCGCACCGCGGTGGGCGGGCTCGGCGGACGGGACGAGGGAGGTGAGGCCGTGGGTGCACCACCGGCGCGCCGGTGAACCGGCCGATCCGCCGCGTCGGCTACGCGGTGACCGTCCTGATCCTGCTCCTCGTCGCGCAGCTCACCTACCTGCAGGTGGTCGACGCCGACAACCTCGCCAACGACCCGAAGAACGTGCGCAGCGCGCTCAAGGAGTACAACCGTGCCCGCGGCCGGATCCTCACCGCCGACGGCCAGATCGTGGCCGACTCGGCTCCCACCACCGGCGACTTCAAGTACGTCCGCTTCTACCCGCAGGGTGACCTCTTCGCGCACGTGGCCGGATACCAGTCGTTCGTCAACCTCGTGGGCAGCACCGGCGTCGAGGAGTCGTACAACAGGGTGCTCACGGGACAGGACACGAGCTTGCAGCTCAGCAACATCGGCGACGTGCTCAGCGGGAAGGCGCAGACGAACGACGTCGTGCTGTCGTTGACCAAGTCTGCGCAGCAGACCGCGAAGGACGCGCTCGGGGGTCAGAAGGGCTCGGTGGTCGCACTCGACGTGCACACGGGCGCGGTGCTGGCCATGTACTCCAACCCGTCGTTCAACCCCAACGGGTTGTCGGTGCACGATTCGCAGGCGGTGCAGGACAACTTCAACGCCATCAACAGCGACGCCAACGACAAGCCGGCACTGCAGCGCGCCTACCGCGAGCGCTACCCACCCGGTTCCACGTTCAAGGTCGTCACCACGAAGTCGGCGCTCGAGCTCGGTCAGGCCACGCCCGACTCCTCGTTCCCGGTCACCGACAGCTTCCAGATCCCCGGGGTTGCGAATCCGCTCTTCAACTTCGGCAAGGAGACCTGCGGCGGCACGCTGGAGGAGAGCTTCGTCGTGTCGTGCAACGCCACGTTCGCCAAGCTCGGCTACGACATGGGTGACGCCTTCGCGCCGGCGATGGACCAGTGCGGGATCGACAACACTCCGCCCATCGACCTCGATCCGTCGGCGGTCGAGAGCGTGGGTCCGAACGTCGGCGATCCCAAGCCCCGCTTCGCGCTCGCCGGCATCGGGCAGGGCGACGTGTTCACGTCTCCGCTGCAGATG
Source organism: Acidimicrobiia bacterium (assembly GCA_035763625.1). GTDB lineage: Bacteria > Actinomycetota > Acidimicrobiia > IMCC26256 > DASPTH01 > DASUAS01. The sequence goes on along the minus strand of DASUAS010000364.1, from coordinate 1,423 downwards.
GCGCTCATCGCCGAGAGCGTCGCCAACAACGGCGTGATCCACGAACCGCACGTGGTGAAGGAGATCGAGAACAGCGACGGCAAGGTGGTGCGCACGATCGACCCGAAGGACTGGCTGACGTGCATGCAGCCGATCACCGCAGCCGCGCTCACCAACATGATGGTCGACGTCGTCAACAACGGCACCGGCACCGGCGCGTCGATGTCGGACCAGGGCATCCAGGTGGCGGGCAAGACCGGCACCGCCGAGACCACCGAAGGCGAGAACCCGCATGCGTGGTTCATCGCCTTCGCGCCGGCGAACGCGCCCCGCTACGCCGTCGCGGTGATCGTCGAGCACGGTGGCGTCGCCGGTGGCGACAACGCCACCGGCGGCGCGGTCGCGGCACCGATCGCCAAGCAGATGCTCCAGAACCTCTTCGCCACGAACCCGTGAGTAGCCTGCCGTGACCATGTCGCCGACCAGTCGCGTCTTCGCGAACCGCTACGAGCTGGGCGACGAGATCGGGCACGGCGGCATGGCGGACGTGTACCTCGCCCACGATCGGCTGCTCGACCGCAACGTCGCGGTGAAGGTGTTGCTGCCGCAGTTCGCGTCGGATCCGATCAACATCGAGCGGTTCCGGCGCGAGGCGCAGGCCGCCGCTGGCCTCAACCATCCGCACATCGTCTCGGTCTACGACTGGGGCGAGGAAGACGGCACGTCGTTCATCGTCATGGAGTACGTGGCCGGCCAGACGCTGCGCGAGATCCTGCAGTCCTACGGGCCGTTGAACCCGATGGACGCGGCGCGCGTCGCGGCGGAGATCGCCGACGCGCTGTCGTTCGCGCACTCGCACGGCGTGGTGCACCGCGACGTGAAGCCGGGCAACGTGCTCGTCACCCCACAGGGCCAGGTGAAGGTCACCGACTTCGGCATCGCGCGCGCCGACACGAGCGAGCCGCTCACGAAGAGCGGCGCGGTGCTCGGCACCGCGACCTACTTCTCACCCGAGCAGGCCCAGGGACTCCCCCTCGACGGACGTTCCGACGTGTACGCGCTCGGCGTCGTCCTCTACGAGATGGTGACCGGCGTCGCGCCCTTCGCCGCGAGCAGCCCGGTGTCGGTCGCGTACAAGCACGTGCGCGAAGCGCCCGCGCCGCCGTCGTCGCTCGTGCCCGACATGCCTGCCGCAATGGACCGCATCGTGCTCACCGCGATGGCGAAGTCGGTCGACGACCGGTACGCGTCGGCCCAGGACCTGCGCGCCGACCTGCTCCGCTTCGAGCGCGGTCGACCGCTGATGGGCGCGGCCGTCGTCCCGCCGCCGGCGCCGACCGCGGTGCACGTGCCGGCACCGATCGTCGCCCCGGTCGTGGCCGCGCCGGCCCCGACCCCGGCGCCGGCGCGCTCGCGGAGTCGAGGGGGTCCCGCGATCGCGATC
>DASUAS010000363.1:0-11698 GCA_035763625.1 Acidimicrobiia bacterium | reverse complement strand
ACGCGCCGTCGATGATCCCGATGTCGTCACAAGGCTGTCGTCTGCCACCCGGCAAGGGGATCTGCGTCGGCATGCCGTCCTTCGTCAACGACACGCCGCCGGGTGAGAAGTCCATGACGAAGCAACAAGCCGAGGACATCGCCGACTTCCTGCTGGAGCAGAAGTAGATGACCACCGTCACCCGCGCCCTGCCGAAGGCCGCACCGCGGCCGTTCGCGCTCCGTCGACCCAAGCGCATCACGGGCTTCTGGAGTTGGTTCACCACCGTCGACCACAAGAAGATCGGCATCCTCTACGGGGCCACCGCCCTCTTGTTCTTCGTGTTGGCCGGCGTCGAGGCGCTCCTGATCCGGCTCCAGCTGGCGGGCCCGAACGGCACGGTGCTGACGGCCGCGCAGTACAACACGATGTTCACGATGCACGGCACCACCATGATCTTCCTGGTCGGGATGCCGCTGCCCATCGCCCTCGGCAACTACCTGATCCCGCTGCAGATCGGCGCCCGCGACGTCGCCTTCCCGCGCATCAACATGCTCGGGTACTGGATCTTCCTGTTCGGCGGACTGTTCATGTACTCGAGCTTCTTCCTCGGCGGCGCGCCGAACGGGGGCTGGTTCGGGTACACGCCCCTCACCAGCACCCCGATCTCCGGCGGCGCGCTGCCCGGGATGGGGCCCAACTTCTGGTGCATCGGCATCGTCATGCTCGGCATCGGATCGACCACATCGACGATCAACTTCATCGTCACCGTGCTCAACCTGCGCGCGCCAGGCATGACGCTCATGCGCATGCCGACGTTCACGTGGATGATGCTGGTGACCGCGTTCCTCACCGTCTTCGCCATGCCCGTCGTGACCGCGGCGATGATCATGGTGTACTTCGACCGCAACTTCGGCACGTTGTTCTTCGTGGCGTCGAAGGGCGGTGACCCGCTGCTCTACCAGCACCTCTTCTGGCTCTTCGGCCACCCGGAGGTGTACATCCTCATCCTCCCCGGGATGGGCATCGTCTCCGAGGTGTTGCCGGTCTTCTCCCGCAAGCCGCTGTTCGGCTACTCGGTCGTGGTGTTCTCCGGCATCGCCATCGGGTTCATGAGCTGGGGTGTGTGGGCGCACCACATGTTCGCGACCGGTCTCGGTCCCGTCGCGATCTCGGCGTTCGGGTTGTCGACGATGCTCATCGCCATCCCCACGGGGGTGAAGATCTTCAACTGGTTGGGCACCGTCTACGGCGGTGCGGTGAGGCTGACCACCTCGATGCTGTTCTCGCTCGGCTTCATCGCGATGTTCACCCTCGGCGGACTCTCGGGTGTGCTCCACGCCGTCGTGCCGGCGGACACGCAGCAGACCGACACCTACTTCGTCGTCGCGCACTTCCACTACGTGCTCTTCGGCGGCTTGTTCCTCGGGATCTTCTCCGGCGTGTACTACTGGTGGCCCAAGTTCTTCGGGCGCATGCTCAACGAGACGCTGGGCAAGTGGAACTTCTGGCTCATGCTCATCGGGTTCAACCTCACGTTCTTCCCGATGCACATCCTCGGCCTCACCGGCATGCCCCGCCGCACCTACCGCTACCCGAGCGGCATGGGCTGGAGCACGCTGAACTTGATCGAGACGGTCGGTGCGTTCGTGATCGCGCTCTCGGTGCTCATCCTGTTCGTGAACATGATCTTCTCCACGCGGCGGGGTGAGATCGCCGGCAGCGACCCTTGGGACGCGCGGACGCTCGAGTGGTCCATCCCGTCGCCGACGCCCGCGTACAACTTCGCCGAGATCCCGAGGGTCGAGGCTCGTGACGACTGGTGGCACCGCAAGTACACCGAGGACGCCGACGGGCGCCTGGTCCGGCTCCCGTCGGGTGGTGCCGACGAGGCCGGCGAAGGCGAGGGCGTGGCCGCATCGCCGGCCCCGACCACCCCGACCGGTGTGGCAGTGGCCGAGGCCGCGGGAGCGACGCCCGCCGTCGCCGACGACCACGTCGACCTCGAGAGCATGCACCTGCCCTCGCCGTCGTACTACCCGCTCGTCCTGGCCGCCGGACTCCCGTGTCTCGCCTACGCGGCGGCCTTCCGCGAGGCCCTGTGGCTGATCCCCGGCCTGGTGCTGCTGCTGTTCGGCATGTTCGCGTGGGGTCTCGAGCCGAGCGTGGAGGAGGACTCGTGACCACGCTCGAGCAGTCGACCGCCGGCGGCGCTCCGCTGATCCCGAGCGAGCCCGGTCGCGAGACCGCCCACGACCCGCACGGCAGCCACACCGGGATCCCCAACGCCAAGCTGGCGATGTGGCTGTTCCTGTCGTCGGACTGCCTCTTCTTCGGGGCGTTCATCGCCACGTACCTGCTGTACCGCGACCGTCCCGGTCAGGCCGGGCCGACCCCCCAGGACGTGTACAACATCCCGTTCACGTCGGTGACGTCGTTCATCCTCCTGATGAGCTCGCTCACGATGGTGCTGGCGCTCGCCGCGGTGCAGCGCGGTGACTACCGGCGCTTCCGGGTGTGGATCATGGCGACCGCGCTCTTCGGGGCGACGTTCATCGGTGGCCAGATCTTCGAGTTCACCGAGTTCACCCGCAAGGGGCTCAACGTCGACACCAACCTCTTCGGGTCGAGCTTCTTCATCCTCACCGGCATCCACGGCACCCACGTGCTCATCGGCATCGTCTGGCTGGTGGCACTCTGGGGGTTGTCGATGCAGAGCCGCATCTCCCAGAGCGACTCCGAACGGGTGGAGATCGCGGGGCTCTACTGGCACTTCGTCGACGTCGTGTGGATCGTGATCTTCACCGTCATCTACCTGCTGCCGAAGTGAGGCCGTCATGAGCGACACCGAGACGCAGGCGCTCCAACCGTCGCCTGGCTCCGCGCCCGAAGGGCAACGGGGCGGCCTCGAGCCCGATCTTCCCCAGGGCGACCTCGCCTATCGGATGTCGCATCCGGCGCCGAACCTGCTCCCGGGTGAGATCCGGGCCCATCCCGATCCGTGGCAGTACGTCGTGGTCGCCGTCGTGCTCGCGGTCATCACCGCGGTGGAGATCGCCGTCTCGTACACGGAGGGCGACCTCCCCGACGGCCTCATCGTGGTGCTGCTGCTGGCGATGATGTTCGTGAAGTTCTTCCTGGTCGCGTCGTGGTTCATGCACCTGCGCACCGACAAGCCGGTCTTCCGGCGGTTCTTCATCACGGGCGCGATCGCCGCCCCGGTGCTGTATCTGATCGTGCTGGCGACGTTGCACGGCGTCCTCGCCAGCTGAGCCGGGGGCGTGCTGATGCCGGCCGCGGTCGCTCTTCCGAGCTGGACCCCCCACCCCGACGTCTGGCTGCTCGTCGGCCTCTTCGGCGCCGGCTACGCCATCGCCATCGTGCGGCTCGGGCCGCGGTGGGCGATCCCCGGGCTGCCGGTCGTCACCCGCTTCCAGGTGACGTGCTGGTCGCTGGGAGTCGTCGCGTTGTGGGCGGCATCCGACTACCCGATCCACGACATCGCCGAGCGCTACAACTACAGCGTCCACATGGTGCAGCACCTCACGTACTCCATGGTGGTGGCACCGCTGCTCCTGCTCGGCATGCCCGCCTGGATGCTCCGCCGGTTGCTCGGGCCCCGCTGGTTGTTCGCCACGGTGCGCACCCTCGCCCGCTTCATCCCTGCGTTGGTGATCTTCAACGTGGTGCTCGTGTTCACGCACTGGCCGGTCATCGTCGAAGCCTCGCTGCAGTCGGGCCTCACGCACTTCCTCCTCCACTCGCTGCTGTTCGTCTCCTCGCTGATCGTGTGGCTGCCCATCGTGAGCCCGCTGCCGGAGATCCCGCGGCTCGCGCCGGTGATGCAGATGGTGTACCTGTTCCTGTGGTCGGTGGTGCCGACGGTCCCGGCTTCGTTCCTCACGTTCGGTACTTCACCGCTGTACAAGTTCTACGAGCACGTACCGCACCTGTTCGGGCTGTCGACGCTCCAGGACCAACAGGCGGCGGGCCTGCTCATGAAGATCGGCGCCGGGCTGCTGCTCTGGTCGATCATCGCCGTAGTGTTCTTCCGCTGGGCCTCCGAGGAGGAACGCGCGAACACGCCGCGGCACGGACTCGACGAGATGGATCGTGAGCTCACCGAGATGGGGCTGAGAAGATGAGCGACACCACCACGCTGGACGACACCGACGGCGAGGAGCTGCCCGAGCTCGTCGAGAGCGACCACCTCGGTGCCGATGCTCCCGCCGAGGACACGCCGTTCAAGACGCGCGTGCTCCTCCCCATCCTCGTGCCCCTCTTTTCCCTCGCCATCGTCGCGGTGCTCGTCCTCAACATCTCGCGCATCTTCCTCGCCGGCGACAAGGACGCGGCGCTGGCGATGGGGATCGTCATCACCCTGGCGATCCTGATCGGTGCGTCGCTGCTCGCCGCCGCTCCCCGCATGAGCAGCGCGTCGCTCGCGCTCGTCCTCGGCGTCGTGTTCGTGGTGCTGTCGCTCGCGGGCCTGCTCTCGCTCGGTCCGTCGCTCGACGAGGGCAAGGGCGGCGGAGGCGGGTTCCAGTACGCCACGGGTCCGGCCAAGACCACGCTCAAGGTGACCGCCGGCCCGGGGATCACCTTCGAGGGCATCCAGCCTCCCGACGAGCTGAAGCTGCAGGCCGCGGCCGGGGTGGTGCAGTTCGACTACGGCGGCGCGACCGGCCACACCTTCGCCATCCAGGATCCGAAGTTCGACGGCTTCCTGCTCGGCACCGACGCCGGGGCCAGGAAGTCGGGCAAGGTCGACCTTCCGGCAGGCACGTACACCTTCTACTGCACGGTCCCGGGGCACGAAGCGGCCGGGATGAAGGGGACGATCACCGTCAAGTGAGACGCGTTCGCCGTTCGTTGGTCCCCCTCGCCGCGGTGCTCCTGACCGTTGGGCTCACCGCGTGCGGCGGTGGCGGAGACGACGGCGGTGGCGGCGGGTACGTCCCGCCGAAAGGCGCGTCGACCGAGAAGATCTCGGTCCACGCCAAGAACTTCGCCTTCACGCCCGACACGATCACCGCGAAGCCGGGTATCGCGACCATCGAGCTCACGTCGGACGGCGGCGCCCACGACTTCGTCTTCGACGGCGCCTACTCGGGGTTCCAGGTCGAGGTGTCGGGCACGGGCTCGACCGACTCGCAGAAGATCGATCTGAAGCCCGGGAAGTACACGTTCTACTGCAGCCTCCCCGGCCACCGCGCCGCGGGCATGGAAGGCACCCTGACCGTCAAGTAGGTGATGCCGCGGCATCGACCGTCAGTTCGCCGGCACCACCACCGACAACGCGCCGGCCACGGGTTCGAGGCAGGCGGGGAGCGGTCCGGTGTGCTCACCGCTCGCCCAGAGATCGACGGTCGCCGTCGGGTCGAGCGCCTCGACCGTCACGTGCGCGCCGCGCGCGGTGCGCACCTCGGGGTGGTCGACGTGTGCGCCGCGAAAGACCGACGGAAACGTCCGCAGGAACGCGGTGCGCGACACCGGGCCGACCACGCACACGTCGAGCACCCCGTCGTGCACGCTGGCGGAGGGTGTGATCATCATCCCGCTCGCATAGGTGCGGGTGTTGCCCACCGCCACCAACCACGCGTCGGTCTCGATCGTGGTGTCGTCGACGGACACTCGCACTGGGGTCGGGGAGTACGTGGCGAGCGTGCGCAACGTCGCCAGCACGTAGAGCGGTGTGCCGCTGGTCCACGTGACGTCGTTCGCCCACGCGTTCGCGACCGCGTCGAACCCGGTGTTGGCGACGGTGGTGAACCACGTGGTCCGCCCGTCGGCGGTGTGCGCGCGACCGAGATCGACGGGGACGACGTCCCCGGTGCGCAGCACGTCGATGGCGGCGTCGACGTCGCCGCGTGGGATCTCGAGCTGGCGAGCGAAGTCGTTCCCCGATCCGAGGGGAAGGATCCCGAGCACGCCCCCGTCGTCGGCGGCGATGCCCGCGAGCGCGCACACGGTGCCGTCGCCTCCGCACGCGACCACGGCGCGTCCGCGGCCGAACGCGTCGCGGGCGCGCGTGACCAGGTCGGCCGCGTCGGTGGACCGGACGACCTCCATGTCGAGACCCGAGCTGGCGAGCGCGTCGAGCACCCGCGGCAGGCGCGCCCGGGCTCGACCGCGCCCCGCCGCCGGGTTCACGATCGCGGTCCAGCGCTCGGGTGCCGGGGGCATCGGGGCGGGAGCGTAGCGTCGGCACAGCGGCGTGCTGGTGCGATTCGGTAGGTTGCGCGAGTGGCCGCCGACGTGGACCTCCATCGCGTGCCGGGGCACGTCGCGATCGTCGGCGGTGGGATCGACGAGGCTTCGCTGGCCGACGTGGTGGAGGGCGCGCTCGCCATCGGTCTGCGGTGGCTGACCGTCGAGGTGGTGCCGACCGAGCGTTGGGGTGACCCCCTCGTCGAGTCGCGCCGTGCGTTCGCCGATGCCGAACGGCTGCTGCTGGCGCGTCGCGACGCGCTCCGGGCGCGGGGGGTGCGTGTGCGCGCCCTCGGACGCCGCGAGATCCGGGTGCCCCAGCGGCTGATGCGCGTGGTCGCCGAGACGGAGGCCATGACCGCCGCCAACCACGGCATGACGCTCACGGTGGCGCTCGACCACGACGGCCGAGTGGAGCTCGCCGACGCCATGGCGGCCCTCGCGGCGGAGGTGCGCGACGGACGCCGGCGGGCGTCGTCGATCGACGAGGACGCGCTCGCGGCCCACCTCACCACGCCCGATCTCCCCGACCCCGACCTCATCGTCCGCACCGGCGGTGACACGCGCACGACCGGCTTCCTCGTCTGGCAGTCGGCGTACGCCGAGCTCGTGTTCACCGACGCCCGCTGGCCCGCCTTCGGCCGCGACGACCTCCTCGAAGCGGTCGCCGAGTACCAGCGTCGCGAGCGCCGGTTCGGCGCCGTCGAACCCATGTAGCCGGCGAACATCTCGGAGTTGACCCCCACATAGGTACGCCAACTGCGAGATGCTCGGCGGGGGTGGGTGCGAACTGCGAATTACACTGGTGTAAGTGAACCTGTACCGCGACCAGGGGGTCGTGCTGCGCACGATCAAGCTGGGGGAGACCGACCGGATCGTCACCCTCCTCACCCAGGGCCACGGCAAGGTGCGGGCGGTGGCGAAGGGCGTGCGCAAGCCCGGGAGCCGCTTCGGGGCGCGGCTCGAGCCGACGAGCCACGTCGCGCTGCAGTGCTACCGGGGTCGTGAGCTCGACGTCGTCACCCAGGTGGAGACCATCGACGCCAACCGGGCGCTGCGCGAGCACTACGGCTGCCTCACCCACGCGATCTCGATGCTCGAGGCGACCGACCAGGTGGCGCAGGAGCGCGAGACGAACCCGGCGCTCTACCGCATGCTGGTGGGGGCGTTGCGCACCCTGGCCGACAACCCCAACCCGCTCGTGAGCGCGGCCTTCTTCTGGAAGCTCCTGTCGCTCGAGGGGTTCCGCCCGCTGCTCGACGCCTGCGCTCGCTGCGGTGACGACGAGGGCCCGTTCACCTCGTTCGACCTCGAAGAGGGTGGCGTGCTGTGCGCGGCGTGTGGCCGGTTCAGCGGTCGCCGCATCGATGCCGACACCCTGCGCATGGTCCGGTGCATCCTCGGCGGCGAGCTGCGCGTCGCGCTTGCCGAACCGCCCGGGCCCACCACCGTGGCCACCGAACGTCTGGCGCTCACCAGCCTGGAGCACCACCTCGAACGTCGGCTGCGCAGCGCAGCGCTGCTGTAGCCGGGGCTGCTCCCGCGGCTGACCCACGGCCAACCCGCTGGGAGGGCGGAAAACACCCCCCACTAGGATCGCCGTCCGGTATGGCCAAGCACGACCAGATGGACCGCATCGTCAACCTCGCGAAGCGACGCGGGCTGGTCTTCCCCTCCAGCGAGATCTACGGCGGCTTCCGTTCCACCTGGGACTACGGGCCGTTGGGTGTGCTCCTGAAGCGCAACGTCAAGGACGCCTGGTGGCGTTCGATGGTGCAGCTCCGCGACGACGTCGTCGGCCTCGATGCCGCCATCCTCATGGCCCCCAAGGTGTGGGAGGCGAGCGGTCACGTCGCCACCTTCACCGACCCCCTCGTCGACTGCCGCAATTGCAAGGAGCGCTTCCGCGCCGACCAGCTGCCCGAGTCGGGTGCGTGCCCGAACTGCGGCGCCAAGGACTCCTTCACCGAGGCCCGCCAGTTCAACCTGATGTTCAAGACCTACGTGGGACCGGTGGAGGACGACGCGTCGGTCGCGTACCTGCGGCCCGAAACCGCGCAGGGGATCTTCGTCAACTTCCAGAACGTGCAGACGACCACGCGGAAGAAGCCGCCGTTCGGCATCGCACAGGTCGGCAAGTCGTTCCGCAACGAGATCACACCCGGCAACTTCGTGTTTCGCACGCGTGAGTTCGAGCAGATGGAGATGGAGTACTTCGTGCCGCCCGAGGAGGGCGCGCAGTGGTACGAGTACTGGTGCCAGGAGCGCTACCGGTGGTACGTCGATCTCGGCATCCCCGAGGACGCGTTGCGGCTCCGCCCGCACGACCCCGACGAGCTGTCGCACTACTCGGTCGCCACGGCCGACGTGGAGTTCCTCTACCCGTGGGGTTGGGGCGAGCTCGAGGGCATCGCCAACCGCACCGACTTCGACCTCGCCCAGCACAGCAAGTTCGCCGGTCAGGACCTCAGCTACTACGACCAGGAGCACGACCGCCGCTACCTGCCCCACGTGATCGAACCGGCCGCCGGCGCCGACCGGGCCACGCTCGCGTTCCTCCTGGCCGCCTACGAGGAGGAAGACGTCGACAACGGCAAGGGCGGCACCGAGCAGCGGACGGTGCTGCACCTGCACCCCAGCCTCGCCCCGATCAAGGTGGCGGTGCTGCCCCTGTCCAAGAACGAACGCCTGGTGCCAGTGGCCGACGAGGTCGCCTCGCGGCTGCGGCCGGAGCTGATGATCGACGTCGACGTGGCGGGATCGATCGGCCGCCGCTACCGTCGGCAGGACGAGGTGGGGACGCCGCTGTGCGTCACCGTCGACTTCGAAACCCTCGACGACCGGGCGGTCACCATCCGCGACCGCGACACCATGTCGCAGGCGCGGGTGCCGATCGACGGCCTGGTCGGCGAGCTCAGGGACCGACTCCAGCGATGACCGGAAGACGATGACCGACAATTACTACGAGGAGCTCGGCGTCGAGCCCGGCGCCTCCCGCGACGAACTGCGCGAAGCCCACCGCCAGCGTGTCGCCGACCTCGAGGCCGCCCGCGGGAAGAAGGGCATCTCCGAGTCGCAGCTCCAGGCCAACCGCGACCAGGTGGCGCGCGTGCGCGCGGCGTGGAACGTGCTGTCGGACCCGTTCCAGCGCCAGCGCTACGACGCGCAGCTGGCCTCCGACTCGGAGTCCTCGGGCGAGGTGGAGCTCGTCGACGACGACGCGGCGCCGCAGCCGGCGCGCGGCGCCGAGCTCACCGGGTGGCGCAAGCTGCTGGCACCGCCACCGCCCAAGGACGCGGGCGGCGCTGGCAACCGCAACGGCACCGCGAAGGGAAAGCCGGCGGCCGCCGGCAACCGACGTCCGCGACCCGAGCCCTCGGTCGAGCTTCCCGCGGGGATGACGATCGCCGAGCCGCGGACGCGGGGCATGGCGCTGCTGTTCGACATCTCGGTGCTCATCGTGATCTTCTTCGCGGTGAGCCTGGTCGTCCCGCGGCTGATCCAGAGCAACTACCAGGACATCCAGGATCGGATCTCCAAGGTCGGCGACCTCAAGGACGCGCGCTCGAGCCTCGACGACGCGCAGAAGTCGGTCGACAACGCCAAGAGCGCGAGCGCGACGAAGAGCGCGCAGTCCAACCTGAAGAGCGCGCAGAAGGACTACAAGAGCGCGCAGAAGGACGCCAAGGACGCCGGTCTCGCCCAGTCGCACCTCGACGACACGCCGAAGCAGCTGCAGAAGGTCTCCGACAACCTGAGCGACAAGATCCGCACCACGAGCCTCGTCACCCAGGCCACGACGTTCGTGCTGGCGATGCTGTACCTGGTGCCGATGACGGCGCGCGCGGGCCACACGCTCGGCATGCGCGGCCGGCGGATCAAGGTGGTGCGCGTCGACGCCTCGCCGGTCGGCTGGTACGCGTCCCTCACCCGGTTCGCGTTGCCGATCCTCCTCGCCCTGGCGATCCCGTCGTTCGGGGTGGTCCTGGGCCTCGGCATGGTCGCGTGGGGCTACTTCGACCGCAACGGTCAGGGGCTCCACGACAAGCTCGCACGAACCCTCGTGGTCGACGCGTAGTCTCGAATCTGCAGTCCGCGTCGCGGTTCCACACGAGCGAGCGGCCGATCGCCGGGTGACCCCGGTGGGCAACGAGCGCACCAGACAACAGGAGAGAGCGATGTCGTACGTGTTCGCCTTCGAAGAGGGTTCGAAGGAGCAGAAGTTCCTGTTGGGGGGGAAGGGCGCCAACCTCGCCGAGATGACCAACCTCGGCCTTCCCGTACCTCCGGGCTTCACGATCACGACCGACGCGTGCAAGGCCTACATGGCCGCCGACGACACCATCCCCGCCGGCCTGATGGGCGAGGTGGCGACTGCGCTCACCGCGCTCGAGGCGAAGATGGGCAAGCAGCTCGGCGACGCCGCCGACCCGCTGCTGGTCTCGGTGCGCTCGGGCGCAGCGTTCTCGATGCCGGGGATGATGGACACCGTCCTCAACCTCGGACTCAACGACGTCTCGGTCGGTGGCCTGGCCAAGCAGACCGACAACGCTCGCTTCGCGTACGACTCCTACCGCCGGTTCGTGCAGATGTTCGGCAAGATCGTCCTCGACATCGACGGCGAGAAGTTCGAGCACGCGCTCGCCGCCCTGCGCGAGGAGCGCGGCGTCGAGACCGACCCCGAGCTGTCGGCCGACGACCTGGAGGGTCTCGTCGAGCGGTTCAAGGCGATCGTGTTCGCGGAGACGGGTGCCGAGTTCCCGCAGGACCCCACCGACCAGCTGCGGCTCGCGATCGAGGCCGTGTTCCGCTCGTGGAACGGTGAGCGGGCACGCATCTACCGTCGTATGGAGAAGATCGCCGACGACCTCGGCACCGCGGTCAACGTGCAGACGATGGTCTTCGGCAACAAGGGCGACGACTCCGGCACCGGCGTCGCTTTCACGCGCGATCCGGCCACCGGTGAGAACCGGCCCTACGGCGACTTCCTGAAGAACGCGCAGGGTGAAGACGTCGTCGCCGGCATCCGCGTCACCGAGCACCTCGACGCGATGGGGAACGAGTTCCCCGAGCCGGCCGCAGAGCTCGACCAGATGATGCAGACGCTCCAGAACCACTACCGCGACATGTGCGACATCGAGTTCACCATCGAGCAGGGTCGCTTGTTCCTGTTGCAGACGCGCGTCGGCAAGCGCACCGCCGCGGCCGCGTTGCGGATGGCGGTCGAGATGGAGGAGGAGGGACTCATCGACCGGCGTGAGGCGATCCTGCGCGTCCAGCCCGAGCAGCTCGACCAGCTCCTCCACCCGCAGTTCGACCCGAAGGCGAAGTACACCGCGGTCACCAAGGGCCTCAACGCGTCGCCGGGTGCGGCGGTCGGTCGGGTGTACTTCACCGCCGATGCCGCGGAGGCGCACCGCCAGGCCGGCGAGGACGTCATCCTCGTGCGGCCCGAGACGTCACCCGACGACCTCCACGGCATGATCGCGGCGGAGGGCATCCTCACGTC
>DASUAS010000362.1:0-3215 GCA_035763625.1 Acidimicrobiia bacterium | reverse complement strand
CCCACGCGCCCAGCCGGTCGAGGAGCGTCGACGGATCGAAATCGATCACCAAAGAGATCGCGGTGCTCGCGCCGCACGAAGCGTTGCTTCGTAGCCTGATCGATGAGTGCGATCAACGGATCGAAGAACCCCGCGACGTTGAGTACGCCGCACGGCTTGAGGTGGACCCCGAGCTGCGTCCAGGTGAGTGCTTCGAGGAACTCCTCCCAGGTCCCGAAGCCACCCGGGAGCATGACGAAGGCATCCGCGGCGTCAGCCATGAGCGCCTTGCGTTCGTGCATCGTCTCGACCACCTCGAGCGTCGTGAGACCAGCGTGGGCTATTTCCTTGCGTTCGAGAGCTCGCGTGATGACACCGTGCACCTCGCCGCCGTGCTCGAGTACCGCGTCGGCCAGGATGCCCATGAGGCCGACGTGTCCGCCTCCGTAGATCAGACGAACGCTGCGCTCAGCGAGCAGACGTCCCACCGCCGCAGCCGCGGTCGCGAATGCGGGATCAAGGCCAGGGCTCGACGCGCAGTACACGCTGACCGACGAGAGCCGTGACGACGCCATGCTCGAAGTCTGCACGCATGTCACGACCGATGCTCGGCAAATCGGCCACCGCTGGCAAGCTTCGCCCCGATGAATTGCGGGCACCCGCCGAGTCGTATCGGGCATGAGCAAGGTGCTGACCCACATGTGCATGTCGCTGGACGGCTTCGTCGCCCAACCCGACGACAACCCGGCGGAGTTGTTCGACTGGTACTGGCTCGGCGACGTCGTGGTGCCGAGCGCGCAGGAGACCATGAAGTTCTCGGTCGACGCCGCGAGCGCCGCGATGCTGCAGGAGCTCACCTCGGGCTGCGGCGCGCTGGTCGCCGGCCGGCGGTTGTTCGACCAGACCGACGGATGGGGCGACAACCACCCCGCCGGCGCGCCAGTGGTCGTCGTGACCCACCGGTCGCCGCCCGCTGACGCCGACGCCCGATTTCCGCGGACAACCTTCACCGGCAGCGTCGAGGAGGGGATCGCGACCGCCAAAGAGCTCGCCGGCGACAAGTTCGTCACGATCGCCAGCGCCGACATCATCCAGCAAGCCGTGAACCTCGGCCTCGTCGACGAGCTCTGCATCAGCCAGGTGCCGGTGCTGTTCGGCACCGGCATCCGCTACTTCGGCGAGCTCGTCGGCGGCCACGTCATGCTCGAGGACCCTGTCGTGATCCAAGGCACGCGGGCGCTCCACCTCCGCTACCCCGTGCGCCGCTGACATGCGCCGGTCGCGAACGGCTACCGCCCGCCGGGGTCTGCGCCGGGTCGCGCGACCCCGTCGCACTCACGCAGCCACGACCCGACGGATCGCGTCGGCGATGGCGTTGCGATCAGGCAACCAGGCGTGCTCGAGCTCCGGGGCGTACGGCGGCGGCGTCGGCGGCGCGCCGACCCGTTCGATCGGCGCGTCGAGATCCCAGAAGCCGTCGCGCGCGACGGTCGCCGCGATCTCGGCGCCGATGCCGAACGGCACCACGGCTTCGTGCGCGATCAACAAGCGACTCGTGCGCGCCACCGAGTCGAGGATGGTCGCGGTGTCGAGCGGCGCGACGGTGCGCAGGTCGATCACCTCCGCCGACACGCCGTCGGCGGCGACGAGCTCGGCGGCGGCGAGCGCTTCGTGCACCATGCGCGACACCGACACCACGGTGACGTCGGTGCCCGGGCGCACGATCGCGGCACGACCGATCGGGAGGACGTGGTCACGCGGTGGCTGTGGCCCCTTCATGCCGTAGAGCAGTCGGTTCTCGATGAAGACGACCGGGTTCGGGTCCTGGATCGCGGCGCGCAGCAGGCCGTAGGTGTCGGCCGGGGTCGACGGCATCACCACGGTCAAGCCGGGGATGTGCGCGAGGAGGGCTTCCAGGCTCTGCGAGTGCTGGCTGCCCGACGAACGACCCGCGCCGAACTGCGTGCGCACGGTGAGCGCCATCTGCGCCGCGCCGCCGGTCATGAACGGGAGCTTGGCGGCCTGGTTGAGCAGCTGGTCGAGGCAGACGCCGAGGAAGTCGAGGTACATCAGCTCGACCACCGGGCGCATGCCCGCCATCGCCGCGCCCACGCCGAGCCCGACGATCGCGCTCTCGGAGATCGGCGTGTCGCGGACCCGCTCACCGAAGCGGTCCTGGAGCCCGCGGGTGAGGCCGAAGACGTTGCCGCCGGCGGCGACGTCGATGCCCGCGACGAAGACGCGCTCGTCGGTCTCGAGCTCGACCTCCAAGGCGCTCCGGACCGCGTCCATCGTGCGGAACACCGGCGCTTGGTCTGACATCGCAGCCGGTTCCGGCCGGTCGGGCCGCGCCCGCACCACGAAGTCGCCGAGCGTCTCGACCGCGGGTGCCGGCACGTTGCGCGCCGCGACCACCGCCGCGTCGAGCTCGCGCACCACGTCGTCGCCGACGTCGGCGAGCACGTCGTCGCCGATGCCGGCGTCGTGGAGGTGGCGTACGCTGATCACGAGCGGATCTCGCGCCTCCCACTCCTGCTTCTCCTCGGGCGTCCGGTAGCGCTGGGGGTCGCCCTCGTAGTGACCGTGCCAGCGGTACGTCGTGGCCTCGACGAGCACGGGACCACCACCGGCGCGCACGCGCTCGACCACCGTCTGCATGGTGGTGGCGGTCGCGACGACGTCGTTGCCGTCGACCGCGACGTGGTCGACGCCGTACCCCGCGGCCCGCTGCGCGAGCGACGCGACGTGTTGCGTGGATGCGGGCGAGAATTCGGCGTAGCCATTGTCCTCGCAGAAGAACACGACAGGGAGGTGCCACACCGCGGCGAGGTTCACCGCTTCGTGGAACGTGCCGTGCGCGACGGCACCGTCGCCGAAGAAGGCGACCGCGACGGCGCCGTCGTGGCGGAGCTCGGACGCGGTCGCAGCCCCGACCGCGATGGGCAGGCCGGCGGCGACGATGCCGTTGGCGCCGAAGATCCCGAGCTTCGGATCGGCGATGTGCATCGACCCGCCCCGACCCCGGTTCGTGCCCTCGTCGCGGCCCATCAGCTCGGCGAACATGGCGACCGGGTCGAGTCCTTTGGCCAGGCAGTGCCCATGGCCGCGATGGGTCGAGGTGATCACGTCATCGGAAGTCAGAGTCCAGCAAGCACCGACGGCGGCCGCCTCCTGGCCGATCGAGAGATGGACGAATCCCGGGACCTCGCCGTCGCGGTAGAGGCCGGCGACGCGCT
>DASUAS010000361.1:0-9231 GCA_035763625.1 Acidimicrobiia bacterium | reverse complement strand
GAGCGCGCCCTCCCGCAAAGACGCTCGCACGACTGCGACCATGCGCGCCGTCTCGTCGGCGGTGGCGGCCCGCTCGGCGGCGTCGGCGCCCATGACGTGGACGCGCACCGCGGTGTGACCGACGTAGCCGCCGACGTTGATGGCCGGTCGGCGGCGCTCGATCGCATCGAGATACTCCCCGTAGGACGCGAAGTCCCAGGTGATGCCGGCCTCCATCGTCGCGAGGCGCATGTCCTCGACCTTCTCGAGCGTGCGCAGCAGCAGGTCGCGGCCCTCGGGCCGGACCGGCGCGAGCGTGAACCCGCAGTTGCCCATCACCACCGTGGTCACGCCCTGCCAGCTCGACGGCGACAGCGTCGGATCCCACAGCACCTGCGCGTCGTAGTGCGTGTGGATGTCGATGAAGCCGGGCGTGACGAGGCGCCCGGTCGCGTCGATCTCGTCCTCACCGCGCACGTCGCCGTCGACGACCACGACGCGACCGTCGCGGATGCCGACGTCCGCACGGCGTCCGGGCGCGCCGGTGCCGTCGATCACGGTGCCGCCGCGGATCGCGAGCTCGACGTCGGTCACGGAACGTCGAAGCCGTACAGCGCGGCGCACGTGCCCGCGCTCACCGCCCACGCGTCCTCGTCGGTGAGGTCGGCCACGACCGAGTCGACGATCTCGCGGCTGCGGGGGAAGGTCGACTCGGTGTGCGGGTAGTCGCTGCCCCAGGTCGGCGTGTCGCGGCCCAGGACGTCGAGCAGCCGCAGCCCGTGCGGATCTTCCTGGAACGAGGCGAAGACGTGCTGCCGGAAGAAGTCGCTCGGCAGCACGTCGGCGTCGCGGAACCGCTTCCACTCCGGACCGCGACGCGGCCGGTCGGTGTACACGTAGTCCATCCGGTCGAGGAAGAAGGGGATCCATCCGAGCTCGTGCTCGACCGACCCGACGCGCAGTCGCGGGTGACGCTCGAACACGCCGGAGAAGATCAGCTCGGCGAGCGTCTGTCGGACCTGGAAGTCCGAGTTCACGAACATCGAGGGCGGCACGTGCTTCACGTCGAGCCGGAACGCGCCGGCCCCGACTCGGGGATCGGCGCGGTCGGTGGCGACGTGCAGCGACAGCGGCACCTCGAGGTCTTCGGCCGCGGCCCACAGCGGTTCGTACACGTCGGAACGGAACGGCTGCCAGGACGGCGGCAGCACCGTGATGAGCGCGCCGCACAAGCCGCGTTCGCGGCAACGCTCCAGCTCGCGCACGGCGGCCTGCACGTCGTCGAGGTTGAGCATCGCGACGCCTTTGAGACGGCCGGTGTCCTCGCTGCAGAAGTCGGCCAGCCAGTCGTTGTAGACGGCCATCGCAGTGGTCACCACGTCGGTCACCGGTACCGAGAAGAGGACCAACCCCTGGCTCGGGTAGATGACCGAGCCCCACACGTGGTCGGTCTCGTTCTCGTCGATGTACCGCCGCGGGTCGTAGGCCGCCGGCCGGACCTAGTCGAACGAGCCCGACGTGCGGAGGCGATCAGGGTCGCCGGCGAAGCGGTCGCCGGTCTGGGTACCGAGGAACGACATGGTCTTGTAGCCGTCGACGATCCACCACTCGCCGTCGTCGGTCGACTCCACCCGGGGCATGCGGTCGGCGAGCGCGCCGCCCCGGCCCGGCCAGAGGTCGGGCGGCTCGACGATGTGCGAGTCGGAGGAGAGGAGCCATCGTGCCATGGGCAAAGGCTTGCAGACTACAAGCGTCTCGTCCAGACTCGTCAGGTGCGCGAGGATCCCTGGGGCTGGCCGCTCGACGAATCCGACGCCGCCTTCGACCTGATCGGTGATCGGGTGATCGAAGCGATCCGCCAGCTTCGTCGCCTCTCGCAGCCCCTCCAACGATCGCTCTACGCCGTCGACGGCCGCGAGCTCACACCGGCGCAGGTCGAGGCGCTCGAGGTGCTCGACGGGCAGCGTCGCTGGCGGATGCACGAGATCGCCTCGAAGCTCGGCGTCGACCAGTCGACGGCGACGCGCACGATCTCGCCGCTCGTCGAGCTCGAACTGGTGTCGCGCGCGCCGGATCCGGTCGACGCCCGCTACGTCCTCGTCGGTCTGACTCGGCGCGGGCGTCGCCGTCGTGCAGCGATCAGCGCGGCACGGCGGGCGCTGATGCGCGACGTGCTGGGCGAGATGGCTCCGGAGCGGCGCGTGGCATTCGCCGAGATGCTGGAGGAATACGTGCAGGCTCACGCGGCACCGTCGGCCGGCGCGAAGCAGAAGGAGCGCTGAGATGGCGAACCTCGTCGACAAGCTCGTGCACTACGGCGGCGACACGCGAGACGTCCCGCCGCCGCGCCCGGAGCCCGGGCCGCGCGAGATCCGCTACCGGATCGTCTCGGTCGACGACCACGTGCTCGAACCCCCAGACATCTTCCGCGGTCGCCTGCCCGCCAACCTGGCCGATCGGGCGCCCCGAGTGGACCGCGACGAGGCCGGCGTCGACTGGTGGGTCGTCGACGACGAGCGGTTCCCGCTGCTCGGCGCCGACGCCCTCGTCACCTGGGAGATGACCGACAAGCACCTGGGCCCCCTCAACTTCGACCAGGTCCGGCGCGGCGCGTGGGACATCGACGCGCGCGTGCGCGACATGGACCTCTGCGGGATCGCGGCGTCGCTGACGTTCCCGTCGGCACCATGGGGGTTCGCCGGGCAGCGCTTCCTCCGCATGCGGGACCGCGAGCTCGCCCTCGCGGCCATGCGCGCGTACAACTCGTGGGTGATCGAGGACTGGTCCGGCCGACACCCCGGGCGCATCATCCCGCAGCAGGTCGTGTGGCTCGCCGACGTGGAGGTGGCCGCGCGCGAGGTGCGCGCCAACGCCGACCGCGGCTTTCGCGCCATCACCTTCAGCGAGAACCCGGAGAAGCTCGGTCTCCCGAGCCTCCACTCGAGGTACTGGGATCCGCTCTTCGCCGCGTGCGAGGAGACGGAGACCGTGATCGACCTCCACGTGGGTTCGTCGTCGGAGACGCTCGTCCCCTCGTCGGACTCACCACCCGAAGTGCTCGGCCTGCTGTTCAACGTCAACGCGTTCGCGGCGTGCGTCGACTGGCTCTACGCCCAGATCCCGGTGCGCTTCCCCGGGCTGCGCATCGCGTTGTCGGAGAGCGGGCTCGGCTGGATCCCGATGCTCCTCGACAAGCTCGAGTACATGGCGCGAGGTGGATGGTCGTGGGACCACGCCGCGATCGGGCCGATCGAGCTGCTGCGCCGCAACTTCTGGTTCAGCACGTACTACGACCCCCGCGCCCTTCCTGCCAGCGCCGAGGTCGGCATGGATCGGATCATGGTGGAGACCGACTACCCGCACTACGACTCGTCGTGGCCCGACACGCAGGACCTGTTGGACCCCCAGCTGCGCGCGTTGCCAGCGAACGAGATCGAGCTGCTCACGCACGGGAACGCCGAGGCCTTGTACCGCTTCCGCGCGCGCTGACGCTCGGGCCGCGTGGCCCCGGCTCGTTCGAGCCCGCGCCGGTCAGGACGAACCGAACGTGCTCGCGAAGGCCAGCGCCACGATCGCGAGGACCACCGCCGCCATCATCAACAGCGCGAGGCGGGTCGGGTGTCCGTGCATCGCCGTGAAGGTACCAGCTTTGTTCTCGTTGTTGGTAGAACCAACCGCTGCCTCGGTGAAGGAGCTCGGCGGCCCGGTGCCGGCGCGCATCGGCGGCGTCGTGGGCGAGATCCCGAAAAGCGACCTTTCGAGTCGGCAATTGGCATGCAGTTCCACTAGTGTTTGCTAGAAGATCTCCCCTGCCGGAACCGGAGGCTCTGATGGCACTGCAACTGGGCGACCTCGCCCCCGACTTCACCGCGACGACCACCGAGGGCGAGGTCACGCTCCACGACTACCTCGGCGAGAGCTGGGGGATCCTCTTCTCGCATCCCGCCGACTTCACGCCGGTCTGCACGACCGAGCTGGGTGAGTTCGCGAACCGCAAGGAGGAGTTCGACCGCCGCGGCACCAAGCTCATCGGGGTGAGCGTCGACTCGGTCGATTCGCACCAGGGGTGGTCGGCCGACATCGAGGAGACGCAAGGCCGGGCGCTCAACTTCCCGCTCGTCGGGGACGAGGAGCGGGCGGTGGCGTCGCTGTACGGCATGATCCACCCCAAGGCGCTGAAGACGGCCACGGTGCGCACGGTGTTCGTCATCGGCCCCGACAAGTCGATCCAGCTCACGCTCACCTACCCCGCCGCGATCGGGCGCAACGTCGACGAGATCATCCGGGTCCTTGACGCCCTGCAGCTCAGCGCGAAGCACAGCGTCGCGACGCCGGTGAACTGGAACGCCGGCGACGACGTGATCATCTCCCCCGCCATCGACGACGACCGGGCCGCCGAGCTGTTCCCGAAGGGCGTCACCACGCTCAAGCCGTACCTGCGGTACACGCCTCAGCCCGACTGAACCGGCTCGGGAGCCAGCGGTGTCGAACACGACGAGCGATGGTCCGCGCGCGGCCGAGGTCGCACCCGATCCCACGACCTTCGACCCGGTGGCGGGGTCGAAGGTCGAGCAGGCCAAGGCCCGCAGCCATCAACTCCGCAGCACGATCCCTGAGGAGCTCACCAACGGTGCGGCGACCTTCTCCTCCGACGCGGCGCTGACGCTCAAGTTCCACGGCACGTACTCGCAGGACGACCGCGACACCCGCCGGCGGCGACGCCAGGACGGACAGGCGCCCGACGCATTCCACATGGTCCGCACCGGTGTGCCCGGCGGTGTGCTCACGGCGCGGCAGTACCTCGCGATGGACGAGCTCGCCGACTCGGTCGGCAACGGCACGCTGCGCGTCACGACTCGTCAGGACGTCCAGTTCCACCGCGTGTACAAGGCGAACTTGCACGAACTGCTCCACACGCTCAACCACCACCTGATCACGACGTTGGCCGCGTGCGGGGACGTGGTGCGGAACACCACCGCGTGTCCTGCACCGCTACCCGGACGCGCGCGCGCCGAGCTCACCTCGTGGGCGCAACTCGTCTCGCGGCACTTCAAGCCACGAAGCCGCGGCTACTTCGACATCTGGGTCGACGACGAGCGCGCGGTCACCGCGACCCGGGATCACTCGGGCGGGCCCGACGAGGAACCGCTCTACGGACGGGTGTACCTGCCCCGGAAGTTCAAGATCGGGTTCTCGGCCCCCGGCGACAACTGCACCGACGTGCTGATCAACGACCTCGCCGTGGTCCCGGTGGTCGACGGCGACACGATCCGCGCGTTCACGCTGCTCGTCGGCGGCGGTCAGGGCAAGACCCACAACAAGCCCACGACCTACCCCCGGCTGGCGACTCCGTTGACGACCGTCCCACCGGACGAGCTGCTCGAGACGTGCGCGGCCGTGGTGGCGCTGCACCGCGACCACGGCGATCGTCACGACCGCGACCACGCCCGGCTCAAGTACGTCGTCGACGATCTCGGCGAGGGGCGCGTGCGAGCGATCGTCGCCGGCACGCTCGGGCGGCGACGACTGCGCGCGTTCGAACCCGTCCTGCTCGAGGACGCCCACGACCACCTCGGTTGGCACCGACAAGCGGACGAACGCTGGTTCCTCGGCGTGAAGGTCGCCAACGGGCGCATCGCCGACACCGCCCACGCCCGAGTGCGTTCCGGTCTGCGTGCGACGGTCGAGCGCTTCCACTCGTCAGTGCGATTCACCGCGCGGGAGGACGTCCTGCTCTGCGACATCGCCGAGCGCGACCGCGTCGCCGTCGACGTGCTGCTCGCCCACCACGGCATCCGACCGGTCCACGAGTGGACGCCGATCGCCCGCAACTCGTTCGCGTGCCCGGCCCTGCCCACCTGCGGGCTCGCCCTCGCCGAGTCGGAGCGGACCCTCCCTTCGCTGCTCGAGGAGCTCCATCGACTCCTGGCCGCACTCGGTCTGGGTGACCTCGACCTCCACGTGCGCATGACCGGCTGCCCGAACGGGTGCGCCCGTCCGTACACGACCGAGGTGGCCTTCGTCGGTCGCGGCAAGGACCGTTACGACGTGCACCTCGGCGGCGAGCCGGTCGGCATCCGACTCAACGAGATCTTCTGCGAGAACGTCCCACGGGGCGAGCTGGTCGACGTGCTCCGCCCGGTCCTCGAGCGCTACGCGGCCCGTCGATCGCCCGGCGAGCGCTTCGGCGACTGGTGCCATGGCGTCGGCGTCACCGCCTTGCGCCGCGAGCTCGGCACCGAACGGTGGGTGCGCACCCCCGGACCCTCGGCGACCCGTACCACCTGACCCGCACCACCTGATCCACACCGCTCTGATCCACACCGCTCGGTCCGCTCGCGCGCCCGCCACCACCGCGGTTCCGCATTTCTTCTAGAAAGTGCTAGATTAACCGGTGGACACGACCGGGAGCCGCCGATGACCAGTCCGCAGAAGCCAGAGTGGCGGGGTCGCGACCTCGACGATCAGGTGGAGATCACCGAGATGGTCCGGCGCTTCTACGCCGACGTCGCCCAGGACGACGTGCTGGGTCCGATGTTCAACGACGTCGCACGCGTCAACTGGTCGGAGCACCTGCCCAAGCTGACCGCGTTCTGGTGCCGAGCGCTGTTGTCGTTGCCCGGCTACGAGGGCAACCCCTACCGGGCGCACCTCCAGGTGCACCGCCTTCGCGCCTTCGAGCGCGAGCACTTCGAACAGTGGCTCGCTCTCTTCCACGAGACGCTCGACCTGGGGTGGGCAGGGCCGAAGACCGAGCACGCCAAGGCGCTCGCCGCCAAGGTGGCGTTCGTGCACTCGAAGCAGATCATCGGTGATCCGGTGGTCTACGAACCGCTCGCAGCTCCCGCGGGCATCGACGCCGAGGTGCGGGCATGACCGGCACGGTGGAGGAGCTCGGCGCGCTGGTCGACGGCGAGTACCGCTACGGGTTCGTCACCGATCTCGACGCCGACATCGTGCCCGTGGGGCTGGACGAATCGGTCGTGCGCCTCATCGCGTCCAAGCACGACGAACCCGACTGGCTGGTCGAGTGGCGGCTGGGCGCGCTCCGTCACTTCCTCACCCTGGAGCCGCCGACCTGGCCCCGGCTGCGGATCGAACCCGTCGACTTCCAGGCCATCAGCTACTGGGCGGCACCGAAGGTGTCCGGGCCCGGGCCGGAGAGCCTCGACGAGATCGACCCGAAGCTACGGGAGATGTTCGACAAGCTCGGCATCTCCGTCGCCGAGCAGGAACGGCTCTCGGGCGTCGCGATCGACGCGGTCGTCGACTCGGTGTCGGTGGCGACCACCTTCGCGGCTCGCCTGGCCGAGGCGGGTGTGATCTTCTGCCCGTTCTCACAGGCCGTCCGCGAGCATCCCGACCTCGTGCGCCGCTACCTCGGCACGGTGGTCGGGCCACGCGACAACTTCTACGCCGCCTTGAACTCGGCGGTGTTCTCGGACGGCTCGTTCTGCTATGTGCCGGCAGGGGTGCGCTGCCCGATGGAGCTGTCGACCTACTTCCGCATCAACTCGTCCGGCACCGGCCAGTTCGAGCGCACGCTGATCATCGCCGAAGAAGGCGCGTCGGTGAGCTACCTGGAGGGGTGCAGCGCGCCGCGGCGCGACGAGAACCAACTCCACGCCGCAGTGGTCGAGCTGGTCGCGCTCGACGACGCGACCATCAAGTACTCGACGGTGCAGAACTGGTACCCCGGCGACGCCGAAGGTCGCGGCGGCATCTACAACTTCGTGACCAAGCGCGGCCGATGCGGCGCGCGCGCCCGGATCTCGTGGGTCCAGGTCGAGACCGGTTCGGCGATCACGTGGAAGTACCCGAGCGTGATCCTCCAGGGCGACGACTCGGTCGGCGAGTTCTCCTCGGTGGCGCTCACCACCAACTACCAACAGGCCGACACGGGGACGAAGATGATCCACATCGGCCGCAACACGACCAGCAGCATCGTGTCGAAGGGCATCTCGGCCGGCCACGCGCACAACACCTACCGGGGTCTCGTGAAGGTGCTGCGCTCGGCGACCGGTGCGCGCAACCACACCCGCTGCGACTCGCTCCTCCTCGGCTCCGAGTGCGGCGCCCACACGTTTCCGTACGTGGAGGTCGCCAACGACGAGGCCCAGGTCGAGCACGAGGCCTCGACGTCGCGCATCGGTGAGGACCAGCTCTTCTACTGCCGCCAGCGCGGCCTCGACGAAGAGGACGCGACCGCAATGATCGTGAACGGGTTCTGCCGGGACGTGTTCGACGACCTGCCAATGGAGTTCGCGGTCGAGGCCAACGCCCTGCTGCGAGTCAGCCTCGAGGGAGCGATCGGATGATGTTGCGGATCCGTGATCTGAGCGTGGAGGTCGCCGGCAGCACCGTGCTCGACGGGCTCGACCTCGACGTCGACGCCGGTGAGGTGCACGCGGTCATGGGGCCCAACGGCGCGGGCAAGAGCACGCTGGCCCACGTCCTCGCCGGCCGCGACGGCTACCGGGCGACGGGGAGCGCCACCCTCGACGGCCACGACCTGCTGTCGATGACCCCCGAGGCGCGGGCCCGGGCCGGCCTCTTCCTCGCGTTCCAGTACCCGGTCTCGTTGCCGGGCGTCGGGAACATGCACTTCCTGCACTCGGCGCGCAACGCCCAACGCCGCGCGCGCGGCGAAGCCGAGATCGACGCCGGCGACTTCCTGCGCGACGCGCGCGAGGCGATGGAACGGCTCGACCTCGACCCGGGGCTGTTGGGACGGTCGGTGAACGATGGCTTCTCGGGCGGCGAGAAGAAGCGCAACGAGATCCTCCAGCTCGCGCTGCTGCAGCCGCGCCTGGCCATCCTCGACGAGCCCGACTCGGGCGTCGACGTCGACGCGCTGCGCGCCGTCGCCGCCAGCATCGACGCGCTCCGCGACCGGGACCGTGCGTTCCTCGTGATCACCCACTACCCGCGGCTGCTCGACCTGATCGTCCCCGACCGGGTGCACATCCTCGCCGGCGGTCGCATCGTCCACCGCGCGGGACCCGAGCTCGCGGCGGCGGTCGAGTCCGACGGCTACGCCCGCTTCCTCCCCGATGGCTTCGTCGCCGACGACGTCCGCGATCGAGTCGGAGCGCAGGTCCTGTGAGCACCGCGGACGTGCTCGATCGGCTCCTGCCGGACACCCCCGTGCGTGACGAGCCGGCGCGACGGTGGCTCGCGACGCACGGGTGGCCGAGCAACCACGAGGAAACGTGGCGGTACGCGCCGCTCGACGCCATCGCCCGCGTGTCA
>DASUAS010000360.1:0-2156 GCA_035763625.1 Acidimicrobiia bacterium | reverse complement strand
CGCTCACGGCGGCAGCCCACGACAACGGGTTTTCGCGCGTACACGAAGACGACATCGGCCTCCACTACGGCGAGACGTTGCGCCGGTGGAGGAGGAACCTCACCGACGCGCGCGACGACCTCCACGCGCTCGGTTTCGACGAGACGTTCGTGCGCCGCTGGGAGTTCTACTTCTCGTACTGCGAAGCCGCGTTCGAGGAACGTTACGTTCGCGACGTGCAGCTGCTGTACACCGCGCCGGCGTGGCGCCCGGCCGAGTTGGTGCGGGCGTGACACCCGAGACGCGCGGTGCCGGTCGGGAACCGGACCTGACCCTGCAGGAGGCCGCGGATCTGCTCGGGGTGCACTACATGACCGCGTATCGATACGTCCGCACGGGCCGGCTCCCCGGCACGCGCGTCGGAGCTCATTGGCGCGTACGACGCGCCGACCTCGACCACATCGCAGCCGCCGCACCGGCCGGCCGCAACCCGGCCAACCGCCGGGCACCGAAGCGGAACTACGTGACCCGACTGACGTCGCTGCTCGTGCAGGGCGACGAGCCGGAAGCTTGGAGACTCCTCCAGGCCGCACTCGGTTCCGCCTTCAGCCCCGAGGACCTCTACTTCGATGTCCTCGCCCCGGCGATGCGGCGGGTCGGCGATGATTGGGCAGCCAACCGCCTCGACGTCGCCGACGAGCACCGGGCGACGGTCGTGATGTATCGGCTCATCGGCCGGCTCGGCCCGTTGTTCGCGCGCCGCGGGACCACACGCGGGGTCATCGTGCTCGGTGTGCCCGCGGGTGATCTGCACGGGCTCGCCACCGCGCTCGTCGCCGACGTACTCCGGGGGCGCGGCTTCTCGGTCGCCGATCTCGGCGCCAACACGCCTGCTACCTCGTGGGCGAACACGATCGCCGGCACACAACGCGTCGTCGGCGTGGGCGTCGTCGTGTCGACACCAGTCGACGACGCGCTCATCGCCACGACCATCGCCACGATCAAGGCCAATCACGACGGGCCCGTCGTCGTCGGCGGCATCGCGATCCGGGACCAGGCCCATGCCGTCGCGCTCGGCGGCGACACCTGGACGACGTCAGCGCGCGGGGTCGTCGACCACTTCGACGCCACGGCATGATGTGGCAGACCGCAGGTCTCGCGTGATCGGAGATCCTCGTCGCGTGGTGGTGGCGGGCGCGACGGGCTACGTCGGTCGCCGGCTCGTCGCCGAACTCGTCGCGGGCGGCCATCATGTGCGCTGCCTGGCCCGCACCCCGGACAAGCTCGATGCGGAACCGTGGCGCGCGCAGGTCGAGGTCGTGGCGGGCGACGTGCTCGACGCGGCATCGCTCACCGCTGCGTTCGGCGGCACCGACGCGGCGTACTACCTGGTCCACTCGATCGGCTCGCAGTCGGACTGGCAACACCGTGACCGGACCGCGGCGACGAACTTCCGCGACGCGGCGGTCACGGCGGACCTCGAGCAGATCGTCTACCTGGGCGGTTTGGGCGACGACGCGGGTGGCAAGTTGTCGCCGCACCTGGCCAGCCGGCACGAGGTCGGTCGCATCCTCGCGGCCGGAGAGGTTCCCCTGACGGAGCTCCGGGCTGCCGTCGTGATCGGTTCGGGCAGCGCGAGCTTCGAGATGTTGCGCCACCTCGTGGAAGTCCTACCGGTCATGACGACACCACGGTGGGTCGAAACCCGTGTGCAACCAATCGCGGTGCGCGATGTGCTCGCCTATCTCACCGGTGTGCTCGGCAATCCGGACGCGTACGGGCGTGTGTTCGAGATCGGCGGCGCCGACGTCGTCACCTACCGCGAGATGATGGACATCTACGCGGAGGCCGCCGGTCTGCGGAGGCGGGTGATCCTCCCCGTGCCCGTGTTGAGCCCCAGGCTCTCGTCGCTGTGGGTCGGGCTCGTCACCCCGATTCCCGCCCAGCTCGCGCGCCCGCTGATCGACAGTCTCGTCAACGAGGTCGTGGTGCACGACCACGCGATCGACGACGTGGTGCCGCGCGAACCGATCGGGTGTCGTGAAGCAATCGAGCTCGCAGTGCGACGCATCGGTGATGTCGGCGTGTCGACCCGCTGGACCGACGCCGAGATGTACGGCCGAACGCCCGCTGATCCGATGCCGAGCGATCCCGAGTGGGCCGGCGCCACGATGCTC
>DASUAS010000359.1:0-6139 GCA_035763625.1 Acidimicrobiia bacterium | reverse complement strand
AACGCAGGGCCTTCCGGCCCTGTCGGCGTGCTGTGTGGCGGCGCAGGATCGGGGGCATGACATCAGCGCACGACGTCCTTCACGAGCTCCGAGCGCCAACCCGCGACTTGCGGCAGGCCATTCCGGACGTATGGGAGGGTTTCGGGGCTCTCCACGATGCCGCGATGTCGGACGGAGCGCTGACGGGCAAGGAGAAGCAGCTGATCGCGTTGGCCATCGCAGTCGCGAAGCGCTGTGACGGCTGCATCGCGTCGCACGCCCGCAGCGCGGCGCGGCTCGGCGCGTCGCGAGCAGAGGTGGCGGAAGCGCTCGGGGTCGCGCTGCTGATGGACGGCGGGACGGCGACGGTCTATGGCCCGCGTGCGTGGCAGGCGTACCTCGAGTACGCGGCGTCGGAGATGGCTTCCTCGCTGGGGCCAGCTCGGCGGAGTGGCTGAGGGCGGCGCTGCGCACCCTGCGACATCGTTCACGGAATTCAGACCCGGGGACGGTCTTCTGGGGGGTTGCTGCCGGTACCCCCTGGGGTATACCCTCATACCCCCTGGGGTATTGACGGAGGAGCTGCGGTCGTGACCGTCGCCAGTGACGCAACGGAGACGCATGAGCATGCGGCGTCGGAGCCGCCCGATCCGCGTCGCCTGTTCGCCCGCCTGGCTGCCTTCTCGGCGCGGCGTCACCGGGCCGTGATCGTGACGTGGCTGCTGGTCGCGTTCGCGGCAGCTCCGCTGGCGCTTTCTCTGTCCGGGGCGCTTTCGGGCGCGGGCTGGGAAGCGCAGGGGTCAACGGCCCAGCAGGTGCGCGACGAGCTACGTCGAGACTTCCCGGCGCTCGGCGCTGAGAGCCCGGTGGTCGTGTACCACCAGAACACCGCGATCTCCGAGAACCCCGCCGGGCTCGAGAGCCTGGTGCGCCAGTTGAAGCGGGGACCGAACGTGCAACGGGTGGCGGATCCGCTCGCGCTGCCCGCGGACGCGGGGCTGATCTCTCGTGATGGGAAGACGGCGATCGTTCCGGTCGCTCAGCACACGGGCTCTGACGCCAGCCGGCCTGAGGTCGCCGGTGAGCTGGGCGGCTATGTCGCGTCGCTCGCGGTCCCAACCGGCGCACGGGCCGACGTCACGGGCGAGTGGCCGGTGTGGAGCGACTTCAACAAGGTGAACGAGCAGGCGCTTCACAAGGCCGAGCTGTTGAGCGGCCTGCCCACACTCGTGCTGTTGTTCATCGCGTTCGGCGCCATGATCGCTGCGGGCCTGCCACTCATCCTTGCCCTGGCGGGCATCGCGGTTGGTTTCGCGGTCTTGCATCTGCTGTCGTGGTTCACACCGATGTCGGTGTGGTCGATGAATTTCTCGATGATGATCGGACTTGCGGTCGGCATCGACTACAGCCTCTTCATCGTCAGCCGGTATCGAGAGGAACGCGCTGAGGGCAAGGACGCGCTCACCGGCATCGAGAACGCGATGTCGACGGCCGGCAAGGCGGTCTTCCTGTCAGCGATCACCGTGGTGCTGTCGCTGGCGGCGGTGTTCCTCGTGCCGGTGATGGTGTTCCGCTCGATGGCACTCGGCATGATCCTTTCCGTCGTGGCCGTGGCCCTCGCCGCCCTGACGCTGTTGCCGGCGGTACTCGTCGCACTCGGCGACAAGGTGCTCGTCACCCGCCACAAGGAAGACCCTGACGTCGTCGCCGAAGGTCGCTGGGCTCGATGGACGGGTACGGCACTGCGCCGACCCGGCACCGTGCTCGCCATCGGCCTGGTCGTGCTGGGAGTGCTGATCGTCCCAGCGCTCGGCATGCGACTCGGAATGCCCGGTGCGCGAGTGGTGGATCGCGGCCATACCAGCCGCGACGGCTACGAGCTCCTCGTGGCCGGCTTCGGCGCGGGGGCCGCAGCCCCGGCGTTCATCACCGCGCCCACGGCCGACGCACCGCACGTCGTGAAGATCGCGGCGGCCGACCCGAACGTCGTCGACGCTCGCGTGGTGACGCAACCCGCATCCACGGGCCGCGTCGTCGTCCGAGTCACACCAAAGACGGCCGTGGAGAACACCGCGACCGCCGACCTGATCGACCGCCTCCGTTCGGCGCTTGCGACGAAAGTCCCGGCCGCGGCGGTCGGCGGTCCGGCCGCGCAGAACCGCGATCTGACCGGCGTGCTGACCGGCAAGGCGCCCTACGCGATCGGTCTGATCCTCATCGTCGCGTTCCTGCTGCTCCTCGTGGTGTTCCGCAGCATCGTGATCGCACTGTTCTCGATCGGGATGAACCTGCTGACCGTCGGCGCCGCGTTCGGCTTCGCGACCGTCGTGTTCCAGCACGGGTTCGGCGCCGGACTCCTCGGCATCGAACACCAAGGGTTCGTCGACGCGTGGGCACCCCTGTTCTTCTTCGCCCTGCTCTTCGGACTTTCGATGGACTACCAGCTCTTCCTGCTCGCCGCGATCCGCGAGCGGTATCAGGCGACGGGCGACACCAGACGAGCCATCGCCGAAGGCATCGCCCGAACTGGTCGGCCCATCACGAACGCCGCGCTCGTCATGATCATGGTCTTCGTCGCCTTCGGTGTCACCGGACCCATTCCACCAACCGAGCTCGGCGTCACGCTGGCGATGGCGGTGCTCCTCGACGCGACCGTCGTTCGGGTCCTGCTCGTCCCCGCGACCATGGCACTCCTCGGCGAGCGCAACTGGTACCTACCGCGCTGGCTGCGGCGCGTCCTTCCCGAGATCCACTTCAGCCACTGACACGGAGACAGACGATGACAACGACTGCGTCTCACCCGAGCCCATCCGAACGCCGGACCCCGCGTCCCTGGCCCGCCGAGCGCATCCTCTTCGCGCTCGCCGGAACGATGACACTGGTCGGCGTCCTGCTCACGGTGCTCGTCAGCCCCTGGTTCCTGCTCCTGACCACGTTCGTCGGCGTGAGCCAGTGGCTCTACGTCACCACACACGCATGCCCGGCATCGCTCGCCCTCGTACGACTCGGTCGATGCCCGACCTGCGACTGGTGACTCCACACCCTCAGGGGTGTCTGTCCGGCTACACGGAGGCACAACGTGATGGAGATCGACGGCGACATCAAGGCAGAACTACAGCGCCGGCTCGCCCGCATCGAAGGCCAGGTCCGCGGCATCCACAACATGCTCGCCGAGGACCGCGAATGCCGTGATGTCGTCACCCAGATCGCGGCGGCGAGCAAGGCGCTCGAGCAGGTCGGGTTCCGGCTTGTCGCATCGGGACTGACGACGTGCCTCAAGGACCCCGAGAAGGCCGAAGCCGAGGGATATCCCGTCGCCGAGGTCGAGAAGCTCTTTCTCAAGCTCGCATGACGGGCCCGTGTCCACGAGAGATGCAGGAGTACGGAGATGATGGACGCATTCGAGACCACGGTGCTCGCTGACGCAGCGACGACGGAAGCGGCGGTACGCGAGGAGCTCGGCGGCCAAGGCTTCGGCGTCGTGAGCGAGATCGACTTTGCTCGCGGAGAGATCGACGAGGAGGAGTACCGCCAGCGACGCGACGCGTTGCGCGCCTGAATGGGTCGCGACGCTTCCGGCGGCGGTGGTTCAGCGCGGCGGCTCGACCCTCTGACCCGCGCAGACGTAGAGAAGAAACCAGCGACTACTTGAACCAGATGCGCTGGTACTCGCGGCTCATGGGGTGGAGCAGGAGCGCCACGAGGGCGGCGTCGAAGAGGAAGCTGATGAGCACCGTGGAGGTGAACACCGACATGCCGAAGACGGCGATGAGGATCACCACCTGGAGCACCGCTCCGCCGACGGCGACCGCGTAGCCCCACTTCTTCTCGTTGGCGATGCCGAACGCGCCGGCGCCGAGGCATCCCACGATGAGGAGGTTCAGCAGGAACACGCCGCCGAACAGGAGGCCGAAGACGGCGTCGACATAGCAGAGGATCGTCGCCATGTAGAGGGTCTGGGGCTGGAACTGATTGACCCACTTCCACTGGTTCACGAGGGCCATTGTGCCCGACGCGCGTCACCCCGAGGGCATCGCCTCCCGCGAGCGGAGCTGGCCGCACGCGGCAGCGATGTCGGTGCCCCGGTTGCGGCGGACGGTCGCGGTCACTCCGTGGGCCCGGAGCCGGTCGGCGAAGGCGCGGATCGACGGCGGGGTGGGGGCATGGCCGCCGAAGCCGTCGGTGGGGTTGAGCGGGATGAGGTTGACGTGCGCGCCCCCCACGCCGGGGAACGCACCCAGCAGGTTCCCGAGCGCCTCGGCCTGCGCGGGCGAGTCGTTCTCGCCCGCGATGCAGGCGTACTCGAACGTGACCCGCCGGCCCTTGGCGCCGGCGTAGTCGGCGGCGGCGTCGAGCACCTCGGCGATCGGGTAGCGGCGGTTGAGCGGGACGAGCCGCTCGCGCTCCTCGTCGGTCGGCGCGTGCAGCGACACCGCCAGGGTCACCGGGAGGTCTTCCTCCGCGAGTCGGCGCATCCCGGGCACCACGCCGACCGTGCTCACCGTGATGCGGCGCGCCGACAGCCCGAGGTCGTCGTGGAGCCGGTGGACGGCGGCCCACGTGTTGTCGTAGTTCGCCAGCGGCTCACCCAAGCCCATGAAGACCACGTTGCTCACGCGCTGCGGCGACGCCTGCGCGGCCCGCAGCACCTGTTCGACGATCTCGCCGGCGTCGAGGTGCCGCTCGAATCCGGCCTGACCGGTGGCGCAGAACGTGCACCCCATCGCGCAACCCGCCTGCGACGACACGCACACCGTCGCTCGTTCGGGGTAGCGCATGAGCACGGTCTCGATCTGCGCGTGGTCGCGCGTGCACGACCAGAGCCACTTGCTCGTCATGCCGTCGTGCGCGATCTGCTCGACCAGCACGTCGAGCGCGAGCGGCAACGCGTCGTCGAGCTTGGCCCGGAGCGTGCGTGGGAGCGCGGTGGCATCGTCGAGCGCCACCTGCTGGCGGTAGAGCGCGTCCCACGCCTGCTCGGCGCGGTACCGCGGCTCGCCCCACTCGGCGAGGAGCGCCTCGACCTCGGAGCGCGATGCCCCGAACCGCGTGGTCACGTCGCCTTCACGTCGCCTTCACGTCGCGCCCGTAGGCGCGGTCGGTGCGGTGGGTGACGAAGCCGAGCGCGCGGTAGAGCCCGACCGCGGCGTCGTTGTCGGCGTCGACGTAGAGCATGCCGACGGTGATGCCGCGCGCCGCGAGCGACTCGAGCCCCGCGGTGGTGAGGGCGCGGCCGAGCCCGCGCCCGTGGCGGCTGGGGTCGGCGCCGATGACGTAGATCTCACCCAGGGCGTCGGGTTCGCGTGGCGGCTGGGCCGGGTGGATCTTCGTCCAGCAGAACCCCGCGAGGCCGACGGCGTCGAACGCCAGCACGAAGCCCTCGGGGTCGAACCAGTCCTCCTGCTCCCGGGCGCGGAGCATGTCGACGGTCCAGGCGCCCTGTTCGGGGTGGCCGGCGAACGCGCGGTTGTTGACCGGCACCCATGCGGCCTCGTCCTCGCCGACGCGGAACGTGCGCACCGTGGTGCCCTCGGGCCAGCGGGCCCGATCGGCGAGGGGGAGCGGCACCCGCATCTGCAGGAGGTCGCGCTCGGCGACGAAGCCGGCGCCCTTCGCACGCGCGTCGGACCCGGGGTCGGATTCGGTGCCGTGCACCCAGTAGGTGACGTGACCACCGCCGTCGTCAGCGATCACCCCGAGCGCGTCGGCGAGCAGCGCGTCGCGGTCGACGGTCGCGTCGGGCACGACCACGAGCTCGATCGACCACTCGTGCTCGTGGTGGCGCGCGAGGTGCGCGTACGCGTCGCCCGACGCGTCGAACAGCCCGCGGTCGCGGCCCGTGCGCGCGTGCATCCCGGTCCAGGCGTCGTCGCCCAGCGGGACGATCCCGGTGGCCGCTTCGACCGCGTCGGCGAGGGCTCGCACGCGGGCGACGTCGTCGGCCGAGAAGTCGCGCAGCACCTGTCGGGAGCCCACCGGCGGAGGGTAGCGTCGGCCTCGCCGCCGAGAGAACGGAGCGGGCCATGGAGATCGACAGGTACGACCCGGGCGTCCCGTCGTGGGTCGACGTCGGCAGTCCGAACCCCCAGGGTGCCGCCGACTTCTACGGCGCGTTGTTCGGCTGGGAGGCCCCCGAAGGACCGCCCGAGAGCGGTGGGTA
>DASUAS010000358.1:0-22674 GCA_035763625.1 Acidimicrobiia bacterium | reverse complement strand
GAGCGCGGGCCCGCCGCGCGGGATGAGGCAGTCGACGAAGTCGGTGAGCTGCATCACCTGGATCGCGGTCTCGTGGTACGGGTCGTCGACGAGGACGACGCCGTCCTCGGGAAGATCGGACTTCACGAGCGCGTCGCGCAGCACGTCGGCGATGGCGAGGTTGGACCGCAGCGCGCCGGCCGAGCCGCGCAGGATGGCGACGTTGCCCGACTTGAGGCAGATGCCGGCGGCGTCGCTGGTGACGTTGGGGCGGTTCTCGTAGATGATCGCGACGACGCCGAGCGGCACGCGGCGACGCTCGATGCGCAACCCGTTGGGGCGGCGCCAGCCGTCGAGCACCTCGCCGATCGGGTCGGGCAGTGCCGCCACCGCGCGCAAGCCATCGGCCATGCCGCGGATGCGGGCGTCGGTGAGGCGCAGGCGGTCGAGCGGTCCGGGCTCGAGCCCGGCAGCCTCGGCCGCCTCGACGTCGAGCTGGTTGGCTGCGAGCAGGTCGGCGGCGCGCTCCTCGAGGAGGTCGGCGGCGGCGCAGAGGGCGGCGTCCTTGTCGGCGGTCGACGCCGCCGCCAGCGCGGCCGTCGCCGCCTTGGCCCGACGCCCGAGCTCGGGGACGGGCGTGGAAGGCGACATGGCTGGAGATTCTACGCCGGGGCCTGCTGCCGGCAGCCCGGCGATTCCCAGCCCATCCCACCCAACCCGACCCGGCGTCAGGAGGGGGGCAGAGTTCCGCCGAACTGACGCCGGAACGAGCTGCGATTTCGGGAGGGGTGAGGCCGTGTCGCCCGCCAGCCGCGCTTCCCGAGTGGGTGCAGCGGCCGAGGCGACCCGGCCTCACCTTCCTCCCGCTCCTCGTCGACCGCCGAAGCCCTCGAGAGGACTCTCCCCCCGCCGGTCGACGACGAGCTCGTGAGGCAAGAGTGTGACGGAACCTCGCCCGGCGCGCAAGGGCACCCCCGGGAATTGTCCCGGACCGCGGGCGACCGGCCGCGCCCCGTGCATCCGGGCACCGGGCGCGGGGACCGCTCAGGTGGGCAGGACCACCAGATCGTCGCGGTGGACGACCTCGTGGGGCAGGCCCTCGTCGAGCTCCGAGGTCTGGCACCCGGCCACCCTCCGGAGCACCGCTGCGGGGTACCTGACCAGCCCCTTCGCGAACGGGACCCCGGCCGCGTCGACGATCTCGACCGCGTCGTCGGCGGCGAACGCGCCCTCCACCTGGCGGACCCCGGCCGGGAGCAGCGACCGGTGGTGGTCGCACAGCGCCCGACGGGCGCCGTCGTCGACGACCACCCGACCGGACGGGTTGCGGGCGAAGGCGATCCACAGCTTGCGACTGGACAGGCGCTCCGGCCGGGCCCGGAAGGCGGTGCCGACCGGACGCCCGGCGAGCGCCTGGGTGACGACGTCGGGGGCATCGGCGGCCGCGATCACCACCCGCACGCCCGACCACGCCGCGATCTTCGCCGCCGCCAGCTTGGTGGCCATGCCGCCGCTCCCCCGCTCACTGCCCCGCCCACCGGCGAGCGCTTCGAGGGCGGCGTCGACCTCGGCGATCTCCTCGATGAGCGACGCCCCCGCGTCGAGCCGGGGGTCGGCGGTGAAGAGCCCGGCGGTGTCGGTGAGCAGCACGAGGAGGTCGGCTCCCACGAGGTGCGACACCAGCGCCGCCAGTCGGTCGTTGTCGCCGTAGCGGATCTCGTCGTCGGCCACCGTGTCGTTCTCGTTGACGACCGGCACCACCCCGAGGTCGAGGAGCCGGCGCAGCGTCTCGCGCGCGTGCAGGTACTGCGACCGGACGCCGAAGTCGTGCGGCGTCAGCAGCACCTGCCCCGCGAGCAGGCCGTGGTGACCGAGGATCGCTCCGAGGCGCTCCATCAGGCGGGGCTGGCCGACGGCCGCGATCGCCTGCAGCGTGCCGACGTCGGCGGGTCGGGTGGTCATCCCGAACACGGGGAGCCCCGCCGCGATCGCGCCCGAGCTCACCAGCACGACCTCGTGGCCCTCGACCCGCGCCGCCGCGATCTCGCGGCACAGCTTCAGCAGCGACGCATCGTCGATCTCGCCACGCGCGGAGGTGATCGACGAGGTGCCCACCTTCACGACGACGGTCGCCATCGCGCGCTCACCCGATCCCTTCGACGTAGTCGAGCTCGACCGGTCCGATGCGCACCACGTCACCCTCGCGTGCACCCGCACGCGCGAGCGCACGTTCGACGCCCATGGTCCGGAGGCGATGCTGCACGTACTCCATGGCCTCGAGGTTGGTGAGATCGGCCATGGCGACGACCCGTTCGGCGCTCCGCCCGGAGACACGCCACGCGCCGTCGTCGTCGCGCAGCACGCTGAAGCCCTCCTCGGCCGGCCGCAGCAGCACGAACGGCTCCGGTTCCGGTTCCTCGGCCCGCGCCTCGCCGATGAGCGTTCCGAGCCGACCGAGGAGCTCGTCGAGCCCCTGGCGGGTGACCGCCGAGATCGTCAACGTGTCGACGTCGCCGTCGAACGACTGGGTGGCGACGTCGGCCTTGGTGCCCACCACCAGGCGGGGCCGATCGAGCAGGTCGGGCCGGTAGCGGCCGAGCTCGTCGAGGAGGATCCGCGCCTGCTCCTCGGGCGGACGTCCGTCGACCGGGGCGAGGTCGAGCAGCAGCACCAGGACCCGCGCCCGCTCGACGTGGCGGAGGAACTCGTGCCCGAGCCCGCGCCCCTCGGCCGCGCCCTCGATGAGGCCGGGGATGTCGGCCACCACGTACTCGTGGTCGCGGAAGCGCACCACGCCGAGGTTGGGCTCGAGCGTGGTGAACGGGTAGTTCGCGATCTTGGGCTTGGCCGCGCTGACCGCGGCGATCAGGGTGGACTTCCCGGCGTTGGGGAAGCCGACCAGCGCCGCGTCGGCCAGGAGCTTCACCTCGAAGCGCAGCCAGCGCTCCTCGCCGTACTCCCCCTGCTCGGCGAAGCCCGGGGCGCGCCGGGCGTTCGACAGGAAGCGGGCGTTGCCCCGTCCGCCCCGACCGCCGTGGGCGGCGAGGTAGCGGTCACCGTGGCGCACGAGGTCGGCGAGCAGCTGGCCGTCGCGGGTCTTCACCTGCGTCCCCTCCGGCACCGACACCACGAGGTCGGACCCCGTCGCGCCATGGCGCTTGTTGCCGGAACCGTGCTTGCCCGACTCGGCCCGGCGGTGCGGGTGGTCGCGGTACGCGAGCAGCGACGCGACGTTGCGGTCGGCCTGGACGTAGACGTCGCCGCCGGCACCACCGTCGCCACCGTCGGGTCCGCCCTTGGGGACGTGGGCCTCACGCCGGAACGACACCGATCCCGCGCCACCGTCGCCGCCGCGCAGGTTGACCTGGACGAGATCGACGAACGACGACATGACGTCAGCCTACGGATCCCGACTCCCGAGCATCTCGGAGTTCACCCCCACGGGCGTACGTCAACTCCGAGATGTTCGTCTCTGGAGTTCGTCTACGGTGCGGGAACGACGTCGACGAGCTTGCGGCCCTTGCGATAGCCGAACTTCACCGTGCCGTTCGCCTTGGCGAACAGCGTGTCGTCGCTGCCCTTGCCGACGTTCTCGCCCGGGTGGAACTTCGTACCCCGCTGGCGCACGATGATCGTGCCCGCGTGCACATCGGTACCGCTGTAGACCTTCACGCCGAGGCGCTGTGCGTTGGAGTCACGACCGTTGCGCGAGGATGCCGCGCCCTTCTTCTTCGACATGGCTCAGGCTCCTGTCACTTCCCGCTGGCGGGCGTGATGCCGAGGATCTCGATCACCGAGAGGTCCTGGCGGTGGCCGTAGCGGCGACGGTTGTTGCTCTTCGGCTTGTAGGTGAAGCCGTCGATCTTCGGACCGCGGGTCGCGCCGACCACGCGGGCCGTGACCACGGCGCCCTCGAGCTGTGACGGGGTGGCGGCCACGGAGTCGCCGTCGACCACGAGCACGGGCGCGAGCTCGACCTCGCTGCCGTCGTCGACGCCGAGGCGCTCGACCTCGAGCTGCTCCCCGGCTTCGACCCGGTATTGCTTGCCGCCGGTGCGAATCACTGCATACATAAGGCGTCGATGCTAGTCGACCGACCGGAGGAGGGCCTCGTCGAGGACG
Source organism: Acidimicrobiia bacterium (assembly GCA_035763625.1). GTDB lineage: Bacteria > Actinomycetota > Acidimicrobiia > IMCC26256 > DASPTH01 > DASUAS01. The sequence goes on along the minus strand of DASUAS010000358.1, from coordinate 18,573 downwards.
AAGCCCCGGCCGTGGCAGGTCTGGCACGTCTCGGAGAACGACTCCACCAGACCTTCGGAGATGCGCTTGCGGGTCATCTCCACCAGACCCAGCTCCGACATCTCGAACGCCTGGGTGCGCGTCTTGTCGCGGGCGAGGGCGTCGCGGAACACCTTCATGACCTCGTCGCGGTTGGCCTTGATCTCCATGTCGACGAAGTCGATGACGATGATCCCGCCGATGTCTCGGAGCCGGAGCTGCCGGGCGACCTCCTCCGCCGCCTCGAGGTTGTTGCGGAACACCGTCTCCTCGAGGTTCGACTTGCCGACGTTCTTGCCGGTGTTGACGTCGATCACGGTGAGCGCCTCGGTGCGCTCGATGATCAGCGAACCGCCCGAGGGGAGCCACACCTTGCGGTCGAGCGCCTTGAGGAGCTGCTCGGAGATGTGGAACCGCTCGAAGATCGGCAGGCCCTCCTCGTCGGCGTCGTAGTACTCGATCCGATCGGCGAGCTCGGGGGTGATGGCCTCGACGTAGCCGCGGATCTCCTCGTAGAGCGCGCGGTCGTCGATGACGATGCCGCGGTACTCCTTGGTGAACTCCTCGCGGATGCGCCGGAGCACCAGGTCGGGCTCCTGGTAGAGGAGCTTGGCCGACTTCGAGGTCGAGGCGAGCGCCGAGATCTGCTCCCACTGGCTGCGCAGCCGACGGACGTCGCGCTCGAGCTCCTCGCGCGTCGCGCCCTCGGCGGCGGTGCGCACGATCAGTCCGGCGTCTTCGGGACGGATGCCGTCGAGGACCTTGCGCAGGCGCTTGCGCTCGTCGTCGGGCAGGCGCTTCGAGATGCCGTAGGTGTCGGGCTCGTTCGGCACCATCACGAGGAAGCGGCCGGCGAGGCTCACCTCCTGGGTGAGGCGGGCGCCCTTGTGCGCGATCGGGTTCTTGGTCACCTGGACGGTGATCATCTGCCCGTTCTTCAGCGCGCGCTCGATCTTGGGCTTGTTGCCTCCCTCGAGGTCGGCCTTGTCGAAGGCGACGTCGCCGCGGTAGAGCACCCCGTTCTTGGGCGTGCCGATGTCGATGAACGCAGCCTCCATACCGGGCAGCACGTTCTGCACGCGGCCGAAGTAGATGTTGCCGTCGATCGACTCGTTGCCGGTCGGTGTGGCCAGGCTGTGCTCCACCAGGCTGCGGCCCTCGAGCACCGCGATGTGGGTGTGGCCGCCCTCGAGCACGTGCACGCACATGAGGTAGCGACCGGCGGGACGTCCCTTGCGGGTGCGGCCGCGCCGTCGTTCGAGGATGTCGTCGTCGAGCTCGGCGACGGGCGACTCGCCGACGCCGAGGTCGGCCCGCACGACGTCTCCCGCCGCGGTCGCGCGCGGGGGACGACCACCGGTCGCCGCGGGGGTGGTCCCGGCCCCGCCGCCTGCTCCCCCGGCGCCACCGCGACCGCGACCCCGCCCGCCCCGCCGACGGCGTCGCTTCGGCGCCCCGGTGCCCTCGCCGCTCGCGGCCGCGGCCCCGCCGCCGTTGGTCGCGGCCGGCGCGGGACGGGAGTCGCCGATCTGCGGTTTGGACGACGCCGGCTCGGCCGGCGCGGCCGGCCCGGCCGGCGCGGCCGGTGCCGGACGCCGCTGGTCGGACTCGGGCGCCCGCGCCGCGCCCGTGAGCCCGGCTTCCTCACGCGCGGTCTCGGCGACGTCGTCGGTCGTCATCCCGCGATCGGCGGCCTCGTCGGTGTAGTCGTGCCCCACATGAGGCTCGTCACCGAGCTCGTCGTCGACGCCGTCGTCGCCGCGGCCGGCATCGCTGCTCGCTCCCGCCGCCGCCCCGTTGGCCCCGTTGGCCCCGTTCGCACCTCCGGCGCCGGTGCCGGGCTTGCGGCGGTTGCGCCCACCCCGCGAACCGCGCCGCCGACGCCGCTTCGGCGCGCCGGTCGGATCCGACGCCTCGGCGCGGTCCGAGGGCGCAGGGCCGTCAGACTGCGAGGCGCGCGCGGCCGGTGGACGGGTCGGGGTGGTGCCGGATGTGCTGGTGGTGCTCGATCCGGTCGGGGTGGTAGTCGGGGTGGCGGCCGGGCCGGAGGCGACGATCGCCTCCGGGGTCGTCTCGTCGGACATCGGTTCCTTCTCTCATGATGCGCTCGCCTCGAGGACGGGCGCGAACGCGTCGGCTTCCAGCGGCTCCAGCCGCGCGCCGCCGCGTTCGATCCATTGTGATGTTCGGGTGACGCGGTGCTCGGCGAGGCCGACGCCGCCACCAGTCGCGGAAGTGAACTGGTCGAGGGCGTCGAGCACCTCGCGCGGTCGGGCACCGCGGGGTTGCGTCAACAGGGTGAGCTCGAGCACCGGCGCGTCGCCGTCGTGCGCGAGCTCGATGGAACGGAGCACGGGACGGATGTCGTCCACGCTCTCCTTGCCCTTCCGGACGCGGGCGACGTTGAGCACTTCGCTCGCCAGGGCGCCCGACACGGCCGTGTCGAGCACCTCCTCCGGCACGGGATGGCCGTGACCGTCGACGGTCGCGACCCGGTAGCGGACTTCGGTGATCGATTCCTGCAGCGCCGGCGCGCGCTCGCTCAGACGCACCGCGCCGGTGGCCGGCATGCCCTCGGGGAGCGCGGGCGCGAGCCGCTCGGCGAGAACATCGGTGTCGACCGGTTCGGTGAGCTCGACGTCGAGGTACTCGGCGTCGCTCTCGTGGCCGACGGAGAGGGCCAGGCCGAAGCTCACCTTCGGCCGAGGCGAGAACCCCTCGGTGAACGCCAGCGGGAGCTGCTCGATGCGGAACGCCCGCTCGAACGCGCGCGCGACGTCGCGGTGCGAGATGAAGCGCACCTTGCCCCGCTTGGCGAAGCGGACGCGCACCGGGAAGCCCCCGTTCCCCTTCATGTGGAGCTGGCCCTCATCGCGACGTGAGCTCCACCGGTACCGAGAAGGCGGCTTCGTTGCCGCCACCTCCACCATCGAAGGCCAGACCCTGACCGGTGCCCTGACTGCCACCCGCCGGCGGCGTCGACGAGGCCACCACGTGCTCGAGCGCGTAGTCGGTGCACACCCCACAGTCGTAGCAGGGAGTCCACCGACAATCGGGGAGGCCATGGGCGGCGAGCGCGTCCTGCCAGTCGTCCCACAGGAAGTCGCGGTGCAGCCCGGCCGCGATGTGGTCCCACGGCAGGATCTCGTCGGCGGAGCGGTGGCGGGTGACGTACCAGTCGGGGTCGAGGCCCTCGAACGCCATCGCGTGGAGCCAGCGGTCGAGCGCGAAGTGCTCGCTCCACTCCTGGAACGTCCCGCCCGCGCGCCACACGCGCTCGATGACACGACCGATGCGCCGATCACCGCGCGACGCGATGCCCTCGGCGTACGTCGCCGAGGGGTCGTGCCACCGCACCTGCGCGCCCGACTTGCGGAGGTCGTCGCGCACCAGGCCGACCTTGCGCTGCAGCTCCGCGACCGGGTTCTGACCGAACCACTGGAACGGCGTGTGCGCCTTGGGGACGAAGCCACCCACCGATGCGGTCGCGCTCGCCTTCTTCGTGTACTGGCGACCGATCTTGACGACCTCGCGCGCGAGGTGCGCGATGCCGAGCGTGTCGTCGTCCATCTCGGTCGGCACGCCGACGAGGAAGTAGAGCTTCACCCGCTGCCAACCTTGGGAGTACGCGCCCTCGACCGCGGCGAACAGGTCGTCGTCGGTGATGAGCTTGTTGATCACCTGGCGGATGCGCCACGTGCCGCCCTCGGGCGCGAACGTGAGCCCGGTGCGGCGCACCTTCTGGATCTCGCTGGCGATGCCGACGGTGAACGCGTCGACCCGCAACGACGGCAACGAGAGCCCGACGTTGCCGCAGCCCTGCTGCTCGTTGACCAGACCCGCGACGAGGCCGTCGATGCCCGAGAAGTCGGCGGTCGACAGCGACGTGAGCGCGACCTCGTCGTACCCGGTGCGGCGCAGGCCGTCGGACACCATCGTGCGCACCTGCTCGGCCGGACGCTCGCGCACCGGACGCGTGATCATCCCCGCCTGGCAGAACCGGCAGCCGCGTGTGCAGCCGCGGAACACCTCGACGTTCAAGCGGTCGTGCACGACTTCGATCAGCGGCACCAGCTGCTGCTTCGGGTAGGGCCACTCGCCGAGGTCGGCGACGGTGCGCTTGTCGACCCGGTCGGGCACCGCCGCGAAACGGGGCCGCACCTCGGCGATGAACGGGCCGTCGTAGTCGACCTCGTACATCGAAGGCACGTAGACCCCGGGGATGGTCGCGAGCTCGCGCAGCACGCCCTCGCGCGCGGTGCGCCCGGATCGCTTCCACGCCCCGACCACCTCGGTGATCTCCCCGACCGCCTCCTCGCCGTCGCCGATCACGAACGCGTCGACGAAGTCGGCCATGGGCTCGGGGTTGAACGCGCAGTGCCCACCGACGATCACGAGCGGGTGCTCGGGACGGCGCTGCTCGGCCCGCACCGGCACGCCGGCGAGGTCGAGGCACTCGAGCACGTTGGTGTAGACGAGCTCGGCGGCGAGACCGAACGCGAAGACGTCGAAGTCGCCGGCCGCGTGGTGGGTGTCGACCGAGAAGAAGGGGACGCCGTGGGCCCGCATCTCCGCGTCCATGTCGACCCACGGCGCGTAGGCGCGCTCGGCCAGCGCGTCGTCACGTTCGTTGAGGATCTCGTACAGGATCTGGAGCCCCTGGTTGGGTAGCCCGATCTCGTAGGTATCGGGGTAGACGAGGAGCCAGGAGGTGCTGGACGGCCGGTGCTCCGGCCGGAGGCTGCCCCGCTCCATCCCGATGTAGCGAGCAGGCTTCTCGACCCTGGCCAGTAGGGGCTCGACCCTCGGCCACAGGTTTGACATCTGGCGTGACTCTACCAGAGGGCCCTTTTTCCACAGCCCAGCCGACGAAGTTCAGCGGATCGGGCACATCTGGTGTGCCCGAGTCCCGCAACTTCGGATGTCGAGCGGACCTACTCGAAGCGCCGCATGGCCACGTTGGCGACGAGGCCGGTGCACGCGAGGGTGGTGATGAGGGAGGAGCCGCCGTAGCTCATCATCGGCAAGGGGATGCCGGTCACCGGCATGACGCCCATGGTCATGCCGATGTTCTCGAACATCTGGAACCCGAGCATGGCGAGGACGCCGACGCAGACGAGCGTGCCGAAGAAGTCTCGGGAGAGCCGGGCCGTTCGCCAGGTGCGCCACATCACGATGGCGAAGAGGCCCAGGAGCACGACCGCGCCGATGAAGCCGAGCTCCTCCCCCACCGACGTGAAGATGAAGTCGGTCTGCTGCTCGGGGACGAAGCCGCCCTGCGTCTGGGACCCCTTCAGGTAGCCCTCGCCCGTGGTGCGTCCGTGGGCGATCGCCTGCGTCGACTGCTTCTGGTTGTAGGCCGTGCCCTGGCTGGTGCCGCTCTCGGGATCGAGGAACGTGGTGAGGCGGTCGAGCTGGTACTGCTTCAGCAGGCCGAGCCCGACGACCGCGTAGACACCGGTGATCGCGAGCAGGCCGAGCACGATCAGCTGCTTCCCGCTGACACCGGCGACCGCGAGGATCGCCACGATGATGACGGCCAGCACCATCACCGTCCCGAGGTCGGGTTGGAGCAGCACGAGGCCGATCGGGACGCTCACCAACCCGATGATCACGGTGAGGCGCCAGGCGTCGAACTCGTCGCGGTAGTGGTTGCAGTAGCCGGCGAGGAAGACGATCAAGCCGAACTTCGCCAGCTCCGACGGCTGCAACGTGAAGCCACCGGGAAGCTGGAACCACGCCTGGTGGCCCTTGATGTTCGAGCCGACCGGCGCGAGGACCGCCAGCAGCATGAGCACCGTCGCGCCGTAGAAGACCATGGTGAGATCGCGCAGGCGCTTGTAGTCGATCAGCAGGATGACGACCATCGCCGCGACGCCGATGCCGGCGAACAGGACCTGGCGCTTCACGTAGTAGTAGGGATCACCCGGGATGCGCTGGTGGGTCGTCGAGTAGATCATCGCCAGGCCGATCGCGGTGATCGCGAACGTCGCGCCGACGAGCAGCCAGTCGAAGTGCCGCAGCGGCGACGCCTCGAGCCGCGACGGCTCACCCAGGCCGCGCCGCGACTGGGCGCGGGCGATGCGGTTCGGGCTGATCGTCGACATCAGTTGCTCAACTCGTTCCCGACCGCCCGATTCACGATCACGTCGGGCGGCCGCTGGTTCGGGTTGTTGATGAAGTCGATGACCCGGCGGACGATCGGGGCCGCGGTGCTGGCGCCGAAGCCACCCTGCTCGACCATGGCCACCACCACGTACTGCGGGACGGCCGGGTCGGTGCTACCGGGATTGGTGACCGCCGCGAACCACGCGGTGTCCTGCTTCCCTGGCCGCTGCGCGGTACCGGTCTTGCCGATCACCGGCATGCCCCGGTAGCCGTTGAACGCGCCCGCGGCAGTGCCGTTGCCGTTGGGGTCGACCACTCCGGCGAGGCCGCTCTCGATCGGGCCGCTCACCTCGGGGGTCAGCCCCGTGGTCCGCTTCTGCATCGGCTGGATCGTGGTGATCGGTGCGCCCAGCTGGCCGGCGGGGAGACCCGCACTGCTCTGGGTCACCTCGTCGGCCAGTCGGGGCTGGTAGAGCGTGCCCCCGTTCGCCAACGCGGCGTACCCGTTCGCGAGCTGCAGCGGCGTGACGAGCACGTCGCCCTGGCCCACCGCGAGGTTCGTGTTGTCGCCTCGACGCCAGCTCTGGAGATCGGCGTTGTTCGGGTTGAGCTTCACCCGGTACTCGTGGTCGGGGATCACACCGGCCTGGTCTGCGAGCCCGATGCCGGTCGACTCGCCGAAGCCGTAATTGCGGGCGGTGTTCTGGATGGCGTCACCCACGGGGTGCTGGGCGGCGGGGATGGCGTCGCCCGCGTACACGCCCGAGTGGCCGGCGTTCTGGCCCTCCTGGCGGTACGCGTTCCAGAACTCGTTCCCGACCGTGTAGAAGTACACGTCGCTCGACACGGTGAGCGCCGATGGCAGGTCGACGGCGCCGAGCACGGCACCACCGGCGTTGCAGGCCTTCTCGTCGTTGCCGAAGTGGAAGCACCCGTCGGGGTAGTCGCTGTAGGTCGTGTTCGGGCCGTCGGGGAAGAGGCCGCTCTGGAGCATCGCGATCGACGTGAAGGTCTTGAACGTCGAACCCGGCGCGTAGGGGTTCAGCGCGCGGTTCAGCAGCGGGAAGTTCGGGTCCTTGAAGTACTGGTCCGAGTTCCCCGAGATGAAGTCGTTGGGGTTGAAGCTCGGGTTGGTGGCCATGGCGACGACCGCGCCGGTGCGGGCGTCGAGCACGACGACCGCGCCCGCGTTGGCGGCGTAGTAATTGCCGCTGTCCGGGTCGACCAGCGCCCGCGCCCCCGCCATGCCCTGGGCCAGCGACTCCTCCGCGACCTGCTGCGTGGGCAGGTCGATGGTGAGACGCACGTCGTGGCCCGCTTGCGGCTTCTGCACCTCGACCTTGTTGACCGCGCGACCCTGGTTGTCGACCTCGACCTTGTCCTTGCCCGGCGTGCCCCGCAGCTCGGACTCGAACATCTGCTCGACGCCGGTCTTGCCGATCTTGTCGCGGGCGTCGTAGCCCTCGCCGGCGTGCGTCTTGAGCTCGTCGGCGTTGATCTGCCCGATGTAGCCGAGGATGTCAGCCGCCTGGTAGTCGTTCGGGTATTCACGTTCGGCGAGGCGCGTGACCGACACGTCCGGGAAGTCTTCCCGGTGCTCTCTGACGTAGATGGCCGTCGGCAGGTCGACGTTCTGCGCCACCGGGACCGATTCGAACGGCTGGTAGTTGGTGCTGTCGATGAGCTTCCCGATGTCGGCGGGCGCCTTGTGGAGCAGGTAGCCGAGGTTGGCCTCGAGCTTCGTGCGGTCGGCGGCCGAGAGCTCCTGGCGGTCGACCACCAGCGACGTGAGCGGCATCGTCTGCGCGAGCGGGGTGCCGTTGCGGTCGTAGATGGTCCCCCGCACCGCCGGGACGGCCACGAAGTGGTCGCGCTGGCGTTGCGCCGCCACCGCCAGCTTCTCGCCCCCGGTCACCTGGAGGAACCAGAGCCGGGTCAGCAGACCGGCGAAGAGGGCGACGACGAGCACGCCGATGACGGCGAGGCGGCGGGCGCTGTTGGGCTCGGTCATCGGGCCGATCGCTCACGGGACACGGCCGAGCAGTCTCGCCGACGAGGTCGCACGTTGGAGGTCAGCGGATCCTCCACGTGGGGCGAGCGTCCTCTCGACGCGCGGCCCGCCTGACCAGCGGGAACACGATCGGCGCGATCACCGCGTCGTAGACGCTGGCGATGAGCACGATCCGGAGGCTGTCGAACGAGAGCATCCCCGACTGGCCGACGATGGCGCCGGCAGTGATGAAGACCAACCCGCTGAAGAGCCCGCCGACGCCACCCAGGATCGGGGCGAGCCACGGCGTGGTGCGCACCACACCCGACTGGAACACCCCCACCGCGTAGCCGGTGACCGCGAACGCGAGCGCGGAGAGGCCGAGAGGCGTGGTGAGGAACAGGTCGACGGCGAGCCCCATCACGAAGCCGTACAGGGCACCGGTCTCGGGTCCGTCCTCCCAGGCCACCGCCAGCACCGCGACCAACCCGATGTCGGGGGCCACCCCGTCGATGCGGAGGTGGGTGAAGAGCGTCGTCTGCAGGACGACGCAGACGAGGACGACGAGGCCGAGGCGGATGCGGCGGATCACGGGACGGGCGCCGGCGGGTACTTGAGCACCTTCACGATCGTGAGCGAATCGAGATCGACGATCGGACGCAGTTCGGCGTCGCGCGCGATCGAGCCGCCGGCCGAGACCTGGCGTGGGACCGTGCCGAGCACGAGCCCCCGCGGGTAGCTCGGGTCGTCGGTGCCTCCGAGCGTGATCGCGACATCACCCTTGTTCAGCGCGATCGCGGTCGAGCCGGGGTCGATCACCGAGAACCGGAGCAGGTTGCTGTCGCGCTGACCTTCGGCGATGCCCTTCGGTCCCTGCTCGGGGTTTCCCTGCGCGTCGGTCTGCATCAGCTGCGCACCGACGCCGAAGTTGGCGTCGTCGATCCGCTCGACGATCGCGCTGCTCTTCGACACGCTCGCTACCTGTCCGACCAGCGCGGACGCGCCATTGGTCCCGACCACCACCGGCATGCCCTTCGCGATGCCCGACGACGATCCCTTCGAGATGCGCAGTGTGCGCGAGAAGTTCCCCGCGCCCGTACCGACCACGTCGGCGGCGACCGCGTCGCCGTCGGCGATGTCGGGGAGGTCCATCAGCTGCTTCAACGTCGCCAGGTCGGCCAGCGAACCCTTCGCCGACGCGATCTCTGCCTTCGCCGCGTCGAGCTCGCGTTGCAGCTTCTCGTTCTGGTCCTGGAGCTCGTTGGCACGCCCGAGCCCGTCGAGCCAGTCGGACACGGGGTTGAAGGCGTCGTCGGCGAGGTGCTGCACCGGCGAGACGACGTCCTGGGCGGCGGTGCGGGCCGAGTTGATGATCCCCGAGCCCCGCTCGTCGAGCGACATCAACGCCAACGACGTGATCACGAGGAGCACGAGCGTCAACCGCCGGTGCCGGTCGTGCCGAGAGATGTCCACGGTGCTCCCGCGCCCCGGTCGGGGGCGGTCAGTCCTGCGGTGAGGCGATCAGGACCTGCTGCAGCACATCGAAGTTCTCGAGGCACTGACCCGAACCGAGGACCACCGAGTACAGCGGGTGCTTCGCCCGGTGCACCGGCATGCCGGTCTCCGCCTGGATCGCGTTCTCGATGCCGATGAGCTGCGACCCGCCGCCGGTGATCACGATGCCCTTCTCCATGATGTCGGCCGCGAGCTCCGGGGGCGTCTGGTCGAGGGTGACCTTCACCGAGTCGACGATCGACGCGGTGGGCTCCTCGACGGCTTCCCGGATCTCGACGGTGGAGAGGACGATCGTCTTGGGCAGACCGGTGACGAGGTCGCGTCCGCGCACTTCGGCGTAGAGCTCCTCCTCCAATGGCCACGCGCTCGCGAGCTGCACCTTCACCTCTTCTGCGGTGCGCTCGCCCAGCGCGAGCGAGTATTCGCGCTTCACGAAGTTGATGATCGCCTCGTCGAACTCGTCGCCGCCGACGCGACTCGACTCGCTCACGACGATCCCGCCGAGCGAGATCACCGCGACCTCGGTGGTGCCACCACCGATGTCGACGATCATGTTGCCGGCTGGTTCGTGCACCGGCAGCCCCGCGCCGATGGCGGCGGCCATCGGCTCCTCGATCACGAGCACCGGCTTGCGTGCGCCCGCGAACTCGGCCGCCTCTTGCACGGCGCGGCGCTCCACGCCGGTGATCCCCGACGGGATGCAGATGACCATGCGCGGCTTCGCCCACTTGCGCTGGTGCACCCGCTGGATGAAGTAGCGGAGCATCTTCTCGCAGATGTCGAAGTCGGCGATCACGCCGTCCTTCAGTGGACGGACGGCCTCGATGTGGCCGGGGGTGCGGCCGAGCATGCGCTTCGCCTCGGTGCCCACCGCGAGCAGACGGCCGTCGCGGGTGTTCATCGCCACGATCGACGGCTCGTCGAGCACGATCCCCTTGCCGCGCACGTAGACCAGCGTGTTCGCCGTGCCGAGGTCGACGGCCATGTCACGTCCGACTACGGAGGAAAACCAGGGCTCAGGCACAGGGAAGGGGATCTCCAGGGCGGGCTCGGTGGCGAAGGCGGACTCGGCGGGGGAAGGCGGGCTCGGTTCCGCGACAGGCTAGCGAACCCGCCTGCCGCGCGCGGGGGCTGGCACGATTACTTCGAGGTGTGCGACGCGAGTGCGGGAAAGAACAGCGCGATCTCGCGCTCGGCGGACTCCGGACCGTCGGAACCGTGCACGAGGTTCTCCCCCGTCTCCAGCGCGAGGTCGCCACGGATGGTGCCCGGGGCCGCCTCGCGGGGGTTGGTCACACCCATGAGATTCCGCACCACCTGCCACGTGTCGGGCCCACCCTCGACCACCATCGCCACCAGCGGGCTGCGGGTGATGAACGACACGAGATCGCCGAAGAACGGCCGCTCCCGGTGCTCCTCGTAGTGACGCCCGGCCAGGTCGGCGTCGATGGTCCGCAGCTCCAGCGCCGCGATCGTGAGCCCCTTGCGCTCGAGGCGGCCGACGATCTCCCCGACCAGGCCCCGCTCGACAGCATCGGGCTTGCAGAGGACGAGGGTTCGGGTGCTCATGGCCGGGAAAAGCTAGCGGACCGATTCGCGGGCGTTTCAGTCCACGAGCAGCGCTCGAGCAGGACTGACCACGTAGAGCGACCCCGTGACGACGACCTGGCCGTCAGCGGGGGTGACGTCGATCGCGAACGCCACCGCCTCGCGGACGTCGTCGATCACGTCGACCGCCGAGCGGTCCACCCCGAGGTCGTAGGCCGCGTCGGCCACGGCTTCCGCGTCATGACCACGAAGGCTGTCGGGGCGGCAGCACACCAGACGCGCCGCGTCGAGCACGCCGAGGGCTTCGAGCATCTCGTGGGGCTCCTTCTCGCGCATGAGCCCGACGACCAGCGTGCGCGGCGAGTCGGCGAACTCGTCGGCAAGCGCGGCGCGCAGCGCGTGCGCTCCCGCGACGTTCTTCACCCCGTCGAGCAGCACGAGCGGTTGGTGTCCGACGACCTCGAGCCGGCCGGGTGTGCGCACGGTGCGGAACGCGTCGGCAACGAGCTCGGCATCGAGCGCGCGCCCGAGGAACGACTCCGCGGCGGTGAGCGCGACGACCGCGTTGTCGGCCTGATGCGCACCGTGCAGCGCGAGGAACACGTCGTCGTACGATGCGTACGGCGTGAAGATGTCGACGACGCGACCACCGATCGCGAGCCGGTTGCCGCGCACACCGAAGTCGACGTCGCGGCGCGCGACCGACGCAGGATCGCGAGCGAGGAAGAGGGGAACGAGCTCGGGATCGGTCTCGCCGAGCACGAGCGCAGAGCTGGGCTCCACGATGCCGGCCTTCTCCTCGGCGATGTCGGCCAACGTGGGCCCGATGTACTCGACGTGGTCGATGCTCACGTTGGTCACGACGGCGACGTCGGCGTCCACCACGTTGGTCGCGTCGCCGGTGCCGCCGAGGCCGACCTCCACGACCGCCACGTCGACGGCGTTGTCGCCGAACCACCGCAGCGCGGCGGCGGTGAGGATCTCGAAGTAGCTGGGGACGTCGGGCAGGAGGTCCTCGACCGCCGCCACCGTCACCAGGAGCTCGTCGAGCACCTCGTCGGGGACGGGTTCGCCGTTCCAGACCATGCGCTCGTTGACCCGGGCGAGGTGCGGGCTGGTGTACGCCCCGACCGAGAGGCCGGCCGCCTCCAGCAGCACCGCGGTCATGCGGACCACCGACGTCTTGCCGTTGGTGCCGGTGACGTGCAGCACCGGGTACTCGGCCTCGGGCGAACCCAGCAGCTCCATCAGCGGCCGTTCGCGCTCGACCGCGAGCAGGCGCTTCCCCATCCCGCCCCGCGCCGGCACGCCGACGCCGGTCTCCAGGTTGGCGTGGGCGTCGAGCCAGGCACGCGCGTCGCGCGGGTCGAGCGTCACTCGGGGTCTGCCAACACGACCTCGACGCCGAGCTCGGCCGCCTCGACCAGCTCCGTCGGGCCCGCGACCCGACCGGCGCCGCGCACGTCGTCGAGTGCCGGCTCGAGCGCGCGCCGCAGCTCGGCCGGCGCGTGCACCACGACCGACAGCACATCCGTGCGCATCGAACGCTTCGCCTCGGACTTCGCCTTGCGGATCTCCCCGAGGACCGCGGCCCCGGCCGGGTAGACGGACACGTCGTCGGCCGCGAACGCGGCGAGATCGTCGGATGACGGCCACGAGGTGCGATGGATCGAGCCTTCACGCCACCACGACCACACCTCTTCGGTGACGAACGGCATGTGCGGCGCGAACAACCGCAGCAACGCGTCGAGCGCGGTCGCGAGCGCGGCGCGCGCGGAATCGGAACCCGCGTACGCGCGTCCCTTCACCAGCTCGAGGTAGTCGTCGCAGAAGCCCCAGAAGAACCGCTCGGTCGCGTCGAGCGCACGCGCGTAGTCGTAGCCCTCGAACGAAGTGGTCGCGTTCGCGACGAGTGCGGCCAGGCTCGCGAGCATGGAACGGTCGAGTGGCTCGGTGATCGTGCTCGAATCCGGCGACCCGTCGTCGCCCATCACGCCGAGCGCGAACTTCGACGCGTTGAGGATCTTGATCGCCAGCCGCCGCCCCACCTTCATCTGGCCCTCGTCGACCGCGGTGTCGACGCCCGGCCGGCCGCTCGCCGCCCAGTAGCGCATGGCGTCGGCGCCGAACTGGCGGATCGGCTCCATGGGTGTGACGACGTTGCCCTTGCTCTTCGACATCTTCTTGCGGTCGGGATCGAGCACCCACCCCGAGATGGCCGCGTCGGTCCAGGGCAGCCCGTCGAACTCGAAGTGCGCCCGCACGATGGTGGAGAACAGCCACGTCCTGATGATCTCGAACGCCTGGGGCCGCAGATCCATGGGGAACACCCGAGCGAACAGGTCGGGGTCGTCCTCCCACCCCGCGGCCAGCTCGGGGGTGAGCGACGACGTCGCCCAGGTGTCCATCACGTCGGGGTCGGCGACGAACCCTCCCGGCTTGCCGCGCATGTCGTCGGTGTAGCCCTCGGGGACGTCGCTGGTGGGATCGACCGGGAGCCGCGCCTCGTCCGGCATCAGTGGGTGGGCGTAGTCGACCTCGCCGTCGGCGTCGAGCGGGTACCAGAGCGGGAACGGCACACCGAAGTAGCGCTGACGGCTGATCAGCCAGTCGGAGTTCAGCCCCTCGACCCAGCTCTCGTAGCGGCTGCGCATGTGCGCGGGATGCCAGCGCAGCTCGCGACCACGTTCGAGGAACGCGGCCCGCAGCTCGGGGTCACGCCCGCCGTTGCGGATGTACCACTGCCGCGACGACACGATCTCGAGCGGACGGTCGCCGCGCTCGTAGAACTTCACCGGGTGCGTGATCGGCTTCGGCGCGCCGACGAGCTCCCCGTGCTCGTCGAGGAGCTCGACGATCCGCGCCTGCGCCTGCTTGGCCGTCTTGCCCGCCAGCTCTCCGTAGAGCGTCTCCGCGTCCGGTGCGGCCTCGCCCCAGTCGGGCGGCTGCGCGAGCAGCCGGCCGTCGCGCCCCATCACCGTGCGGGTGGGCAGCTGCAGCTCACGCCACCACACCACGTCGGTGGTGTCACCGAAGGTGCAGATCATCGCGATGCCCGACCCCTTCTCGGGATCGGCCAGCGCGTGCGGCAACACCGGCACCTCCACACCGAACAGCGGCGTGGTGACCGACGTTCCGAAGCGCGACGAGTAGCGCTCGTCGTCAGGGTGCGCGACCAGCGCAACGCACGCCGGGATCAGCTCCGGGCGGGTGGTCTCGATCACGATGTCACCGTCGCCGTTCGTCCCCGCGAAGCGGACGCCGTGATACGCGCCCGGCAGCTCGCGATCTTCGAGCTCGGCCTGCGACACCGCCATCCGGAAGTCGACGTCCCACAGCGTCGGTGCTTCGGATTGGTACGCCTCGCCGCGTACGAGCATGCGGAGGAAGGCGCGCTGCGAGGCACGCCGGGCCCGATCGCCGATCGTCGTGTAGGTCATCGACCAGTCGACCGAGAGTCCGAGCGTGCGCCACAGCTCCTCGAACTTCTGTTCGTCCTCGACCACGAGCCGGTCGCAGAGCTCGACGAAGTTCTGCCGGCTGATCGGGATCTCCTGCTTGCCCGGCTTGTCGGGCGGTGTGAAGCCCGGGTCGTACGGCAGCGACGGATCGCACCGCACCCCGAAGTAATTCTGCACCCGCCGTTCGGTCGGCACGCCGTTGTCGTCCCACCCCATCGGGTAGAAGACCTCGCGGCCCCGCATGCGCTGGAAGCGCGCCACCGCGTCGGTGTGCGTGTACGAGAAGACGTGACCGACGTGGAGCGACCCACTCACCGTGGGCGGCGGAGTGTCGATCGCGTACACCTCGTCACGCGTCTTGGTGCGGTCGAAGCGATACGTGCCCTCGGCGTCCCAGCGGGCAGCCCACTTGTCCTCGAGCCCGTCGAGGCTCGGCTTCTCCGGAACCATCACTCCGAGGAGTCTAAGGAAGCGACCGCGTCGGCTTCGACGAGTTGGCGTTCGAGCTCGGCGCGGATCATGAGGCGGAGCGAGATCCACACGAGCAGGTTGAACGCCAGCCCGAAGATCCCCGAGACCTGCTCTTGCGCGAACTCGAAGACCTGGGTGACGAAGATCTGCACGAGGATGCCGCGCTCGAACCAGCGGTACGCCTCGATGCGATGGTGGCGGAGCCGCACCACCCCGACGATGATCAGCGCGCCGGAGACGCCGCTCGAGATCACGATGGCCCACTCCTCGAACCCCCTGATCCCGCGGTGATCGAGGGAGAGGACCACGGCAGCGACGAACTGCAGCGAGCCGACCACGACGAACCACCAGGTCACGATGCGCGTGAACCACCGGCGGACGCTCAACCCCAGGTACCAGCGGCGGATGCTCCGTCCGGCCCGCTCGAACCGGTTCGGTCGCGCCGCCGGGAGACCGGTCACGTCGCCGAGGACCGCGCGCACGTGCACTGCTACCGCGTCGTCGGCACCCGTCTGATCGAGCAACGCCATCGCCGCGACCCGGCGCGGCTCGCTCAGCTCGCCGATCGCGGCCGACTTGAGCGCCTCGAGCCCGTTCAGGACCGCTTCGTCGGCGGTGTACTCGCGACGTTCGATGCTGCGGAACACGAGGTACATGGCGATGAACACGATGTAGATGAGCGCGATCGTCGGCTGGAAGAAGTAGTTCACGTCTCGGGTGATGAACTTGCCGAGCTCGTCGATGAACCAGCCGAACCCGCATCCACCGATGAACGCGATGAACGTGCGGTTGTTCGGGGCGAGGAACGAGATCGAGAAGACGATCGCGATCACCATCATGAGCGCGCCCCAGATGGCGTGGGAGATGTGCAACGTGCCGTTGCCCAGCTGCGGGTAGCCGGTGATGATCAGGAACACCCGGTTGCCGATCACCGACCCGACCGCGCACACGAGGAACAGATCGAGTCGGCGTCCCGATTCGGAGCTCCGCAGCGCGAACCGCGGGATGGTGGTGCTCACCAGTTTCGACGTGCGCGCACGCTCACGCGCTGCGGCGCTCGCCCTCGTCGGTGGTGATGAGCGTGGGGTGCACGCGGTCCATCACGACGGCCCGGTCGACGACGCAGCGAGTGATGTCGTCGCGACTCGGGAGGTCGTACATGACCTCGAGCAGCACGCCTTCGAGGATGGCGCGCAGGCCGCGCGCACCGGTGCCGCGCTTGAGCGCTTCGTCGCCGACCGCGTCGAGCGCGTCGTCGGTGAACACCAGCTCGACGTCGTCGAAGTGGAAGAACTTCTGGTACTGCTTCAGGAGCGCGTTCTTCGGCTCCACCAGGATGCGGATCAGCGCGTCCTTGTCGAGGTTGTTGACCGCGCTGATCACGGGCAGGCGACCGACGAACTCGGGGATGAGCCCGAACTTCAGGAGGTCCTCGGGAAGCACCGACCGCAGGATCGTGCCGACGTCCTTGTCCTCGGCGCGACGCACGTCGGCACCGAAGCCGATGCCCTGGTTCCCGGTTCGGTTCTCGATGATCTTCTCGACCCCCGCGAACGCGCCACCGCAGATGAAGAGGATGTTGGTGGTGTCGATCTGGATGAATTCCTGGTGCGGGTGCTTGCGACCACCCTGCGGTGGTACCGACGCGGTGGTGCCCTCCAGGATCTTCAGCAGCGCCTGCTGCACACCTTCACCCGACACGTCGCGCGTGATCGAGGGGTTCTCGGCCTTGCGGGCGATCTTGTCGATCTCGTCGATGTAGATGATGCCGGTCTCGGCCTTCTTGACGTCGTAGTCGGCCGCCTGGATCAGCTTCAGGAGGATGTTCTCGACGTCCTCGCCGACGTAGCCGGCTTCGGTGAGCGCGGTGGCGTCAGCGATCGCGAACGGCACCTTCAGCAACCGGGCCAACGTCTGCGCGAGGAGCGTCTTGCCGCACCCGGTCGGACCGATGAGCAGGATGTTGGACTTCTGCAACTCCACGTCGGGGTCGCCGTAGGCGCCCGCCTGCACGCGCTTGTAGTGGTTGTAGACCGCGACCGAGAGGATCTTCTTCGCCTGCTCCTGCCCGATCACGTAGTCGTTCAGGTAGTCGTAGATCTCGCGCGGCTTGGGGAGCTCGTCGAACTTGACCTCGGAGCTCTGCGACAGCTCCTCTTCGATGATCTCGTTGCAGAGGTCGATGCACTCGTCGCAGATGTAGACGCCGGGACCGGCGATGAGCTTCTTGACCTGCTTCTGGCTCTTGCCGCAGAACGAGCACTTCAGCAGGTCGCCACCGTCACCGAACTTGGCCACGATTCCCCCTCCGCTCCAGACTCGTCCGTCGTCCGGCGCCAGCCACTTCAGAACCCCGGCGTCGGCTCAGCTGACGCCCGCGGGGACGCCGACCGCCGCGAGCTCCCGGTTGGTGATCACTTCGTCGACGATCCCGTATTCCTTGGCTTCGCTCGCACCCATGATGAAGTCGCGGTCGGTGTCGTGCGCGATCTTCGAGACCTCCTGGCCGGTGTGGTGGGCGAGGATCTCGTCGAGCGACTCGCGCATGCGCACGATCTCCTTGGCCTGGATCTCGATGTCGACGGCCTGGCCCGAGGCACCACCGTGGGGCTGGTGGATCAGCACGCGGGAGTGCGGGAGGATGTAGCGCTTCCCGGGCGTGCCCGCCGACAGGATCACCGCCGCCGCGGACGCGGCCTGGCCGAGGCAGATCGTCGACACGTCGGGCTTGATGAACTGCATCGTGTCGTAGATGGCGAAGAGACCGGTGATCTCGCCCCCGGGCGAGTTGATGTAGATCGACACGTCCTTGTCGGGCTGCTCGCTCTCGAGGTGGAGCAGCTGGGCGATCACGATGTTGGCGACGACGTCGTCGATCGGCGTGCCGAGGAAGATGATGCGGTCCTGGAGCAGCCGGGAGAAGATGTCGTTGCGATCGGGGCCCCGGGGGGTGTCCTGGGTGACGTTGGGGACGTAGACGTTCTGGAAGTTGCTCACGACGCTGGCTCCTCTTCCGCCGCCGCCGGTTCGTCCGGGGCGGCAGCCTCTGCAGACTGGTCTTCAGATCCTTCGGACTGGGGTTCCTCGATGACGGGGCTGTCGCCTTCCGCTCCCTCGGACGCCTCCGAATCGGACGTGGCCGACTCGGACCCCTCCGATTCGACCGGCGGCTGCGGGAGCGACAGATCGACGGTGTTGCCGTCGGCGTCGACCACCTCCGCGTGGTCCATCAGGAACGCGAGCGCCTTGCTCCGTGCGATGTCCGAGCGTACCGCCTCGATCACACCCCGCCGTTCGAGATCCTTGCGGACCTTGGGCACCTTCTCGTCCAACTGCTGGGCGATGCGTTCGATCTCGGCGTCGAGCTCCTCGTCGGTCGCCGCGATCTGCTCCTGGGAGATCACCGCGCGCAGCGCGAGGTCGGCGCGCACCGCTTCGATGGCACCGGCACGCACGTTGTCG